>PLSG01000415.1 GCA_003164155.1 Parachlamydiaceae bacterium
TGGATATCAATCCGTTCCGCTCCAATTTTGAAAGCGCACCGTTAAATATTCGTCATGCCAGGCAGTAGGGAAGGTAAGTACTGCGGAAATTTTAGCGCTGAGGTGGTAAGGTAAGGTAAGGGAAGCTTGGTTGTCTTTGGCGGGCGGAGGGCTTTAACTGCTTCGTGAATTCAGGTCTCTTGGATATGCTCCCAGAGACCTGAAATTTAGGCAAATACGGATTCCATGAGCCTTGTTTCATTAAGGAACAAT
Source organism: Parachlamydiaceae bacterium (assembly GCA_003164155.1). Lineage (GTDB taxonomy): Bacteria > Chlamydiota > Chlamydiia > Chlamydiales > Parachlamydiaceae > BOG-1457. Next base: position 253 of record PLSG01000415.1, read on the forward strand.
TGGAGGTCCATAAACAAATGGGGCATTGGTTTGTATCTGGGTGCCAGTACCGCCATACAAAAATGTTGTTTCGGTAGAAAATTCTGTAGTGGTGGTGTCTCGACCAGCGACAACTGATAAGTTTGTTGTTCCAGTAAAGCTGCCTATGCCATCAAAGATCTGAACACCCGCTACGTATGATCCAAAGAGGGGACCAATAATTGTAATGGCCGGGCTGATGGTGTTAATACCATTAACAGCTGCGGCAGTTCCTCCCAACAATACCGTACCATCTGGTTCGGAGACATAAGAAATCAGTTGTGCTCCAGCTGGCAGCTGATCGCCTGTAATGTCTATGGCAAACTCAAATACTAAAGAGTGCCCAGTAGCTGAATCAGAAACGAATACTGCGCCGGTAGGTCCTGTAGCGCCAGTAGCTCCCGTATCACCTGTGTCTCCGGTATCCCCTGTTGGTCCGGTAGGTCCTGTGGGGCCTGTAGCTCCGGTAGCGCCCGTATCTCCAGTCAGGCCTATATCTCCGGTATCACCTGTTGGGCCGGTAGGTCCTGTGGCGCCAGTCGGGGCACCTAAAGGTCCGGTGGCGCCAACGGTGCCTGTAGGCCCTGTATATCCTGTGGGGCCATCATGTCCGCGGTCGCCTTTATGTCCCTTATCCCCCTGGTGCCCTTTGTCCCCTTTAGGACCAGTTGGTCCGGTTGGACCCACATCGTCACCTCTGGGATTGAGCAAATTGGCTCCACGCACCGCTTGCGCGTCTGCGGCGGAGGCGTGATTTAAAGGCAAGCCCACCGTTAAAACGCTCAACAGGGTAGCGTTCAAAAAAATTGCTTTAAAAGTAGATGAAAGCATCTTTTCTCCAATTTCTGGTTAAAATTTTTCGTAGCCTCTCTTGACAATATTGCATGCCTCAACCACCCTCAATTAAAGACAGCCTTAATTACGGCTAACTAGTGCTGCTCACCAATTGCTAGGGGCTAAACATGCGCTTCGAGATGCTCAAACATATGCAACATATAAGGGTATGAAAAATTTGTCAATGTAAAATTTTATTACAACTTCTTTGGGTTTAACGCTTCTGCAACTTGGGTAGAGGCTCCAGCATAGAGCGAATGGTCTCAAGGCCCACAAAGCATAAATAAGCTTCGCGGTCTTCAATGCCGATAGACAAAATGCAAGAAGTGCCCGCATGATCGATGACCATGCCGCAGCAATATTCAATCCCCTGCTGCATAAATGTAAAGGGCTTGGAAATCATTTTAGGCTGGTAATCTTTATCTACATACACAAAGCGATGCACATAATAGCGCCTATCGCCGAAGATAACTTCATGGATGAGGAAGAGGTGCCCATTGTCGAACGCAATGGGCGGCGCTGAGCCGCGAAAACGGGAGAGATCAGCTGGGGGTTTTTCATCCACCATGGTTTTGCAAGCGCCTGTCTCAGGATCGATCTTATAGATGATCCAAGGATCACAAGAGTAAATGGCGTGAATTTCCCCATTTTGGATAAAGGGGAGCCAATTTTTTTCACAGCGGGTGGGATTGGGTCCTTTTAAAACCGTAAACTTTTCCACTTGTATGGCATTTCCTGAAGCATTGGCCTCTAACTTGCACAACGTCTGGGTGGGAACGAGAGACGGCGTATCGCAGCATGTGGCTGTAAACCATCGATTGCCGTCTAAGGCTATCAAGCGGCAATCCTCGAGCCCTTGTATAATATTTGGCAGGCGCGTGCGCGCTACATTTTCGACGATTTCTTGTTGCGAGAGCAGGTTGAAGTTAGAATCGTAACGCATCAGAAAGTTTTTGGTTTTGACTATCGGATCAGTCGAGTCAATGGTGCGGTAATTCATCCCCCCCGATTGAATATAATTCACTGTGCGGCAGATTAAGTCATAGCCATTTTGGGATTTTTGAATGGATGGATTTAACGCCACATAGCGCATACTGTGCCCTTCTTTAATTAAAGGCAATTTGATCGCAATGGGTTCGATGCGCGTGTTTTTTAAGTTTTGCACATAGAATAATATATTTTTAGCCGCCCTCTCCTTGGTGTGCTGAGGGATGCCATTCAATAAGAGCAAGCGATCGGTGGCGTTAAAGCCTNNGCCACTATGGAAAGTTCTTCATCCAATTGATAATCATAGACCGGATGGGAGATGAAAAGCAATTGATGGCAGGGGTAGGGAAGGCGCTTACCTTGCTTTGCAAACAGATAGGCTAATTCGTATTCTCCCTTGGTGCGGTAATGTTTGGCTAACTTGTATAATGTTTCCGCCCGATCCGGATTGTATTGGTAGGCCTCCAAATAGCAAGGGAGGGCTAGATCCCATTTTCCCATTTCTTCATAGCACTCTCCCATCATGAATTTTGAATACCATGCCTCTTCTTTCCATCCCCCTTTTTTGAAGCGGTTTTCATACCATTTAATAGCTTCATCATATTGTTGGAGGGCTTTATGTGACTGGGCGCAATAAAACATGTAGCGCG
>PLSG01000426.1 GCA_003164155.1 Parachlamydiaceae bacterium
TAGGAAAAGATGGGAAGGATAGAAGAAAAGATTCATGTTAAAGCAGACTAGTACACTGTAAATATTAAATTGATGGATAAAATCAGGAATGTTTTATATATCAATTCTATCTTTACAATGTACTAGTCGGCAAAGCCCAAATCGTCAAAAGATTCGCCATTGAACTTTACCAGCATCATCCGCTTAATCGGGGCATAGTCTGTGGGGCTGGTTTGTACTTTAATGCCCGGAATAAGCAGCGGAAGTTGCATATCGAGATGGGCGGCCTGTTTCATCACATTCTCGCGCGTTAGATTATCTCCACACTGCTTTAAAAGCGCTACAAAGGTTTGTGTGATGGTATATGCATAGTAATTGTTATAGTCACTGGCTTTGGCTTTGGGGTTGTATTTTTTCATGAAAGCAAAGTATTCCTTAACTTCGGGAGTATCCCTCCATTTTGGATCGGACACACTTTTCATATAGAGTGCCGTTATGATCCCCTTGGTGTGGTCTATTCCGGCAGGTCTGAAGACCACTTCGATATTTGCGGAAACGTTATTCAGAAAGTGCACGGCCTTCCAGTCTAATTCGCTTTTTTTCTTAATGGCTTGTACCGAAAATTTGGAAGTAGTGATATCTATGAAGATATCGGCACCACTGCTTTTCAGGTTTAGGATTTGGGAGTCAATGGAGGGATCGGTCACATTATATGTTTCAACTTTGACAATCATAGCATCGGCTTTATCGCCCAAGCCGTCTTTCAGGCCGTTAAGGTAGTCTTTGCCGTAATCATCGTTTTGATAGAGCACGCCGACTTTGGCTTTTGGGTAATTTTTTAAGATATACAATCCGTATGCTTTGCCTTCAAGATGATAGGTGGGTTGCCAACCGATAGTCCATGGAAAGGCTTGGGGATCATTCCATTTTGAAGCTCCGGACATCACAAATACCTGGGGTACTTTCATCTCATTGAGATATGGCCGGATAGCCGTACTTGTAGGTGTTCCCAGCGAGCCGAAAATGCACATCACATTTTCCTCTTCAACCAAACGCCTGGTCTGTTCAAGCGTTTTTTGAGGGGAATAGGCATCATCCTTGCTGATAAATACAATCTTTCGTCCATTCACGCCGCCTTCGCTATTGACTTTCTCGAAAAAAGCTTTGCAGTTTATCCCTATCGCTCCATAGCTAGAAACTGGCCCGCTGTAGGGGATGGTGTTGCCCACCTTAATTTCCTTGTCGGTAACTCCTGGAGCATTCTCCGAACCAAATAGCATGGAAGCCATCAAAAATCCGCTGGTAATGCCCAAATACATTGTTTTCATCTTGATGAACATAGTTTTAATTTCTCCTACAACAAATTGTGATGCCTTCATATGAATTGCTTGTAGCCTCTATGAGTGAACACGATGGCTATGCGCCTTATTCACCTTTTCGGTCAACATCAATTTGCCTGTAGTATCAAAAAACGTGCAAGCGCAAAGTCAGAGGTATGAAACGCAATCTATTTTGCTCCTTCGGAATTGACAATAAATTTATTTAAATGCTATTTAACGGTTTGCGTGACATAAGCCTCAAGGGGTTTTCTGCTCAGCATATTTTGGATTTTTAAAAACTCGGTTTAAGCTTGGTTAATTTTATGGAAAATATCCTTGGTTCTACTTTGAATAGGTACTTGGCAAGTATATTTTTGCTATGTGCTCTATTCTCGCATAAAGTGCTAGCGGAAGAATTAGTACTTAAAGCCAGGCTAGTGCCGGAGCGGATTATTCCAGTGCCCACTGATGTCAGCCCTCAATTGCAAAGGGAAATTGCCCGTCCGCTCAATCCTCTAATGCATGTACAGCCCGATACCCTCCAACAATGGCGCGAGATTGTGGCTAAAGGGGAAGGGGTGGTTACCCAGGAGTTGATGGACTCGGCACGTCGGCTATTTACCGTAGATATCCAGAGTGGCAGCATTGGCGGAGTAAAAATTCATACTGTCACAACCAAGGCCATCCCACAAATAAATCAGAATAAAGTTCTCCTGTATGTCCATGGAGGTGGATATATTTTGAATGGAGGCGAAGGCAGTCTTCCCGAAGCCATGGCTATGGCTTATTACGCCCAAATGAAAGTCATTTCTATCGATTATAGAATGCTTCCCGATTATCCCTTTCCAGCTGGTTTAGAAGACGTGATAGCAGTATACCGGGAAGTCCTCAAAACCTATAAACCTGAGAATTTGGGATTTTTTGGCACCTCTGCCGGAAGCGGGCTGACTGCGGCCGCCATGTTGCAGTGCAAGGAGCTAAATCTCCCTCTTCCTGCAGTTATAGGATTAGGCACGCCTTTTGCGGATATTACTAAAACAGGTGATACCTATTTTACCAATCAAGATATTGATAATTTTCTTGTGACTTACGATGGACTATTGGCATCTATAGCCAAATTGTACGCCGGAAAGCACGATATGAAAAACCCTTTAATTTCCCCTGTTTACGGGGATTTTTCCAAAGGGTTTCCCCCTACCATTCTTACTTCTGGCACAAGGGATTTATTTCTCAGCTGTACCGTGCGCATGCATCAAAAACTGCGCGCCGCAGGCATTGAAGCATGCCTGCAAGTCTTTGAGGGATGCTCTCACGCATTTTATTTGCAAGTTTTGGACTCACCCGAATCTAAGCAGGCTTATCATGAGATGGTAAAGTTCTTTGAAAAGCATTTGGGGAAATCTTGAGTCATACCAAAATCTTTATCCTTTTTCTTTTTATTGGCTTCGCTTATGAAAAACAGGCTTTTAGCTGGAATCAAACCCTGTCTGAAAAAGCTTCCGATCCCATTACCAGTTTATCACAACTGCAACTTGAGAATGATTTTTCTTACTCCAATTATGGCAGCGGAGATGTCTCCAATTCCGTATTGTTTAAACCCCTCATAGCTTTCGACAAGACTGATCGGTTTCCTTTGGAACAGCTGATGCGTCTTAAATTTCAGATACCTTCCTTGCCCAATTCATCTTCCACTGCCCAGGGAACATTTTTGGGAGATACTCAATTTTTTCATTTATTCATTACTGAAGAACCTACCTGG
>PLSG01000158.1 GCA_003164155.1 Parachlamydiaceae bacterium
GCAGATTGTGGGTGAACTGAGGATAGGGGATATGGCAAATGCGATGGGCGGCCTGATGTTTGGCTAAGGCAAAGCTGTGCGCGTTTAGTGCGAAGGTATGTCCCACCGCCCAGCGCGCCACAGCGCGCAAAATATTCCACTGCCCTCCAGTAGAACTACTGAGGCTATGCGTCCTAGTCCGGTAAATAGCATTGATTTGCATATCGCCTAGTTGGATGAGTGCCCAACTGGGCCTGCTGGGGTAGTCAGGCAAGCCAAAAACCTGGATCTTCACATCAAAGATTTTCAATGCTAGAGGGGTGCCATCGGCATATGTCGAGGACGCAGAATAAGCCGCATGCCTAGTCATATTTTGAATGAATTGAGCGATGACAGTGGCTATTTTTTGCTGCAAGGCAGCTTTGGTGTCAAAGTAATAGGCGGGATTTTCCAGATAGAAGCGGATGTCGATATCGTGTTTGGGAATGCTTGAAGGGCGAGTTTGCGAGCCTATAATCCACGCTTCGCGATCTTGGAGATGTAAGGCAAAGTCGACGGGATTAAATGTGAAATCACTATAGCGCACATTGTGCTGCTTACATAGCTCTTGGTTGGTTTTCAAAGAGAATATTTTCTTTTGAAGCTGCTCCAGCTGGGCTTTTTCTTCCGGCTCCAAGGGTTCTTCATGTGGTATAATGGGAAAGCAGGGAATACCGCCCTCTGGCGGAAGCATAGTCAAAGGTAGGGTGGGGGAAATAGGACAATAGATGAGGTGGGTAAAAGAAGTCGTCATTCGTTTCCTAAAAAATAATTCTAACTAAACTAGCGAACGACTTGAATTATATCAAAATAGGGTTTTTTCACAAAATGTCCTTAGAACTTCCGCAGCAACAATGCGAAAGTCTGAAAATTTTAGGCCTAATTCACCTTTATAGCGAGAACTTCGGGTCTATGAGTAGACACCGTTTCTTCGCCTATCCTTCCCATCTTTTCCTAATCATACCCATCCTGAAAATTTTACAGGATGGGGAGGATAGGAAAAGATGGGAAGGATAAGAGAAAGGGATTATTCTAAAAGAGATGTAACTACTCACATCCCCCCACAGAGGAACTTTGGGGGATGTGAGTATAAATCGTGGGATCTCAATTATCAGTTGCTTGCAGACTGATTATTACCTCCGTATAGCCTAGCAATGACTCTCCCATTCAGATACCCCACAGTTCCTCTGTGGGGTATCTGAATAGTTACGTATAGCTTAGAATTCTGCTTTGCCAGGGTAGCGCGGAAAAGCGATGACATCGCGGATGTTTTCCATGCCGGTAACAAACTGGACAAGGCGTTCAAATCCCGCACCAAAGCCGGCATGCGGCACAGACCCATACTTGCGCAGCTCTAGGTACCACCAGTAGTCATCTTTAGGTAGATGGAATTCGGCAAGCTTGCTTTCCAGCACATCCAAGCGCTCCTCGCGCTGGCTGCCGCCAATGATTTCGCCGATCTGCGGCACCAAAACATCCATAGCCGCTACGGTCTTGTTGTCCTCGTTGCTGCGCATGTAGAAGGATTTAATCTGTTTGGGGTAATCGGTGATAATCACCGGCTTGGCGAAGAATTCTTCGGCCAGATAGCGCTCGTGTTCAGATTGCAGATCCAAGCCCCACTTCACGGGAAATTCAAATTTCTTATCCGCCCTTTCCAAAATGCGTACGGCGTAGGTATAGGACGTGCGCTCAAAAGGAGTGCTTGCTACCAGCTGCAGGCGGTTGAGTAGTCCATTGGAAATGAACTTGTCGAAAAACTGCATATCTTCTTCGCAGTTTTTCAAAAGATAGTTCACGATATATTTGATATAGGCTTCAGCACAGTCCATGTTGTCGGCAATGTCGGCAAAAGCCATCTCGGGCTCGATCATCCAAAATTCGGCCAAATGGCGCGATGTGTTGGAGTTCTCTGCGCGGAAAGTCGGTCCGAAGGTGTAGATATCTGAAAGGGCGCTCGCAAATATCTCGCCATTCAGCTGTCCAGAAACTGTTAGGTAGGTAGGTTTGCCGAAGAAATCTTGGGCAAAATCGACCTTACCTTCAGGCGTGCGCGGGGGAGCTTGAGGATCCAAAGTAGTCACCCTAAACATCTTGCCTGCACCTTCGCAATCAGAGCCGGTGATGATGGGGGTTTGGACATACAAAAATCCACGTTCTTGAAAAAATAGATGCGTAGCAAAGGCCAAGGCGCTGCGCACGCGTGCCACTGCTCCTAAGGTATTCGTTCGCGGACGCAGATGGGCGATTGAGCGCAAAAATTCAAAGGTATGCCGTTTCTTCTGTAGGGGATAGGCTTCGGGGTCGCATTTACCCAAAATGGAAATGCGCTTGGCATGTAGTTCCACAGATTGGTTTTTACCTGGGCTTTCGTTGACATCGCCAGTAATAGATACAGAAACCCCGGTGGATAAGCTGTTGATAATTTGTTCACTATTGGGCAGGTCGGCGTTCACCACCACTTGTAAGTTGGAAAGGCAAGATCCATCATTGACCTCCACAAAGGTAAAGGTTTTCTGATTGCGCACTGTACGCACCCACCCTTTGATATTGACCTCTTTTCCGATATAGGCGTTCCCTTCTGTCGGATGCTTTAGTTCCTTAATCTTTAATCGCATAATAAATTTCTCCACTTCTAATTTTGAGCCTGTTCTTTCAAAAGAGCAATTTCCTTAATCCATAGGGGCGGGCCACCGGGCGTTTCCAAATATTTAGGCAAGTGTCGCGTGCGTTTATCTCGCATCAGGAAATGAAAACAAGGCCAGCCTATCTCGCCCTCACCTAGGGCTTGATGGCGATCTACTCTTGAACCGAGCCCCTTAAGGGAATCGTTGAGGTGAAAAGCTTGTAGATAGGGTAAGCCGACGACCTTGTCAAATTCTTTCAGAACGCTATCGCAACCCTCTGGAGTGCGGATATCATATCCTGCCGCAAAGATATGGCAAGTATCTAGGCATACACCGATGGGCAGTCGCCGATCAACTTGGCTGATGATGTAAGCCAAGTGTTCAAAGCGATAACCTAGGTTTGACCCTTGCCCGGCAGTGGCCTCCAAAATGAGTTTTAGCTTCTTTCCCGAGCTTTTGGCTACAAGGTCCTCGACGCTGAGCAGACTTTCCACAATATTATCCAAGCACTGTTGAGGATCTATTCCTACAGCAGCTCCAGGATGAAAATTGAGATAGTCGATGTCGAGCTGCAGGCAGCGCATTATCTCAGCTCTGAAAGCCATGCGACTTTTTTGTTGAATATCGAGATCAGCCGAACCTAGGTTGATCAGATAGCTGTCGTGGCTCATGATCTTTTGCAAACCCGTTTCTTGCAGCCCTCGTTGCCACAGGTCAATCGCTTCTGGAGTTAAGGGTTTACTCTCCCAGCGCTTTTGGTTGCTGGTGAACAGCTGAATGGTCGTAGCCCCAATCTCATGTCCTTCCCTTAGGGCGTTGTTAACGCCCCCTGCGGCCGAAGTATGCGCGCCAATCCATATGTTTTCCGATGCCATATAAATGCCTTCTTTTGGTTATGCTGTTGTTTTGCGTGGTTTCAGTTTTTCGTTTTTTGTCAGCAGTGTGACAACTATAACAAGCCGAGGAAGAAATGAAAAGCACAAAACACCCCTCAAAATACCTCTATGGGAAATAAAAATTTGATGTTGTCGCAATGGAATTTTAAGTCGCTAAAAATCAGTCGTCTAAATCTGTGAAATGAAGAACCTCATCTTTGGCGACTTCAAAAAAACATTCTGCTGTTGCTTTAAATTGGCGCAGCTTATATAAACATCCACTATTTGGCTGTCACTATTACCTCGAGCATGTGCCAGGTCTGTCAGGGTTTAGCGAAATTGGACACAGTTCGGGCCTTACACCTCTGTTGTGCCAGAGAAAGCTTTATGAATATCCAAAACCTTAATTAAGGAGACTCCTTTATGTCAGCAATTACACATCGTTTTTACAGCAATCAATACAATTTGAGCGCTAACCAACTACATAAAACAGAAGAAAAACTTCAAAAGCCAGAATTTGCGAATAACTTCTTAGCTTCCAGAGTGCATTTCTTAGCCGCTAGCGTGCTGTCTGGACTTAGCTCTGTATTGAATTTGGGATTAGTTGCCTTAAAAACGGTTCTCGGGGCTGTTAAAATCAGCGCCTATGTGATAACTTATCCTTTTGGTGCAAAATCGCTGTTTGGTTCTGAAGTTAGCTGTGGATCAGTCAGAGGGCATGCTTTGAATGTGGCTAAATTTGCGGCAGCTTTCTTAATAGGCGTTCCTGCAACTGTTATCAACCCAGCCCTAGGGTTAGATTTCAATGCGTGGATCGGTCTTATAGCAAAAACACCTGCCACAGCTGCTTCAACTGCAGGGGCTAATCCTTCTGCAACGACTGCTAGTACACTTCCCGTGGTAGATCCTTCTCCAGCCTCATCTTCTTCTTCAGCTCCAGTTTCCGTAGCTCCTTCTGTAGAAGGCGTTGTGACGGCGGTAGAAGAAAAGAAAGAAGAAAAGAAAGCGGCGGTTTCCCATCCAAGTCCTGCACCAATCGCAACTTCAACAGCAGCGTCAACCACAACTTCAACAGCGACTTAAGCTTGTGCGGATAGTGTCAAAGTACATTTTCCGCAAGCTTGGTTCATTTTATGCCGCGTCTTTTCTACATCCGTAGCAGACGCGGTTTTTTTTTGTAAGAATGCAGACTTTTCTATTTCATTCCCAAAAATCCTTGTATCATTCTTAAGTCTGATTAGACCTTTTTCTCCAAGGCAACACCTACGTTTTACCCACATCTCCTTAATTCATTCGCGAACGAGGATGAAGGCATGTAGCCCAGGCTGGGGTGTAAATTTTGTGACTTTATTTCTGTTAAAACTCCACAAAATCAACACCCCAGCCTTGGGCTACATGCCCCACCCCTATTCCATTGCGCAGGTCAAACCAATCTATTTTATCTTCAGAGTGTGTTAGAACTTTCGCTTGAACTAACTATTCGCGCTGTCCCTAATAAACAAGCAAAGTTAGTATCAATCAATCTGTTCATGGCGGAAATCAAAGAACTGTTTTCTGCGGCTTGATCCGAGGCACGCACACCGATAAGCTCGGGCTGAACTGAGACTTTTATGGTTTTTTCTTTTTGATTAGCCGTATCCCATGGTGTTTGGTCTCTAACTTCAAAGCATAGGTAATCCTTTACTAATCTGGCAAGAACAATAGGAAAACAATTGGTGGTTTCCAATACGTCGCGGGCTAATGTCGCGCAACGCACATTTTCCGAAGCACGCAAGGCTCCCACTAGTGCCATGAAAGAGAAAGGCAGCTGATAATCATGGTAGCCGACGAGCCTTTTTCCCTTTTCTCGCCAATCTTCGCATACGGTTAGACCTTTAGAGTCGATGACATGGTGAGCTTGTGGATAAGTCTCAGTGGGCTTTTTATATTTTATTTCTGAATACCATCCAGGAGTTACGACTCCTGTGTCGATAGTAGGGGAGCATGTCGGTATTGTGCAAATGTTAAGACCGCATGCCGCCACGATGCATTCATAGCGTCAATCATCAACATTTTCAGCTGAGCTAGAGGCTTTTCCGAGCAAATGGTTCC
>PLSG01000018.1:0-529 GCA_003164155.1 Parachlamydiaceae bacterium
AATCCATGATGAAGCGGGCTGCCTTGTCGGCGCCTTGGGCATAGATCACCCCACCCACCTCGATTTCCCCTTTGCCCGTAACGCATTGAATTCTTTGGTTGGCCACAATCCCCACGGGCATTCCCCCTATTTTGGCATAGGCCGTGAGCAGTGTTTTGCCAAAGTCAGCTTTGTATTCCAGCAGCGAGCCTTTATCGACCAGGCAGGCGCACAGGTCGCGCACGTCGTATTCCTTGCGGCAGTCTGCGCCAACGATTTCATAGAGTTCGNNTCTTTGGCGCTTTCCGGATAGGCCGTCTCCAAGGGGTTGACAAAGCCATCGGCAGGCAGCAGATCCACTAGCGAGCGCAGCTTTTGCAAGCAAGCCACGTCGTCTTTTTCATAAAAGTCAACCGTGCCGCTGATCTCCGCATGCATTTTGGCCCCGCCCAAGCTCTCGCTGTCCACGATTTGCCCAATGGCCGCTTTAACCAATGCCGGCCCTGCCAGATAGAGCCCGCTGCCTGCGGTCATCAACAGTTTGTCGCGG
>PLSG01000018.1:541-5336 GCA_003164155.1 Parachlamydiaceae bacterium
CTTCTTGCAGCGGCAGAAAAACTCCTGAAGAGTCCACAAAATAAAGCAGAGGAAGTTTGCAGCTGTAGGCGATGCGCTGTGCGCGCAGAACTTTTTTTACCGACTGGGGGAACATCGCCCCAGCTTTAGTGGTCGCATCGTTGGCGATGATCATGCAGGGGCGTCCTTGGCACAATCCGATGCCGGTGATTACCCCTGCCGCCGGGACACCGCCCCATTCCTCGTACATTTTGTATCCACTCCAGATTCCCAGCTCGAAAAAAGAGGCGTCGCTATCTAAGCAGCCGGCGATCCTTTCGCGCGCGGTCATCCTGCCCAAGCGCTTTTGCCTGAGCCTGCCAGCTTCGCCGCCGCCTTCGCGCAACACAGCTTCTTGACTTAAAAACTCTTCGGTTAGATCGCGCAGGGTCTGATTTTTTTTAGGATGTGTGTGTGTGCCAGGCTTCATGGGCAGCTGCGTGGGTGACAGGAGGTTATGAGCCTGTCGGATAAGGCTTCGATTTGGGCATCTTCTTTCAAGAATAGATGTTTTAAGATGTGCTCGGCTGTGCCCATAGCGTGTTGGCAATAGAATTTGGCCGTGGCCGTGTCGTTTTCCAGACGCTCCTTTGGCTGGCCGTTGGCGACTAGGTCGGAGTCTAGTTTGCTTAGCACTGCTGACGTGGTGTATATGGCGATAACTACATTGGCGATGCGGTTGAGAATATGCTGCTGTTCGACGATCTCTTCTTTGTAGCGCGCCAGGGCGCTCACTACGCCAAAGCCAAAGCGGCGCACCAGGCGGGCTAGCCTTTTAGCTTCGTCGGCAATCAAAGGGGATTGGACGGGCACTTGAGGCAATTTCAGGCGGCCCATAGCTTGTCTGGCGAAGCTGCCGAGCAGTGAAAAGTTGGCTATAGGGTTAGAAAAGGCCTTGGCGGTAGCTTGAAGGTGTAGTCCCACATCGCGCATACCCACTACTCCGATGAATACGCGCAGCAACTCGTTAGAGCCTTCGCCGATCATATTGAGTCTAGCATCGCGCATTATCCTCTCGAAGGGGGCTTCCGTAAAAAATGAGCGCCCTCCATAGATTTGCATGGTGTCGTAGAGGATAGTCCATAAAGCTTCGCTGTTAAACACTTTCAAGATGGAGGCCTCGAGGACGATATCGGCATTTTTGGCGTCGATCAACCCAGCCGTCATGTAGGTGGTGGCATCCATAGCATAGGTAAGTGCGGACATGAGGGCGATTTTTTGCTTGATCAAGCCAAGTGCGGCCAAGGGGTGCTTAAATTGGATGCGCGAGCTGGCATGTTCAAGGGCCCTTTGCACTAAAAATTTGGCCACCCCTGTACATGAGGCTCCAAAAGCGGTGCGTCCATAATCGAGGCAGGTAAGGCAGACGCGCAAGCCGCCCCCTGTAGGGCCTAAGATATTTTGAGCCGGCACTTCCATGTCATTAAAAGCCAGATTAGCGGTTTTGGTGCCGCGCAACCCCACTTTTTCGAGTGCCGCCGCTGTGACCTGAAAGCCTGGCATATCGGGAGTCACTAAGAAAGCGGTGATTTTTTGCTGCTTGCCCTTGGGCGTATCGACCTCGGTCTTAGCCATCACGGTGAGGATTTTGGCTATGCTGCCATTCGTGGTCCACTGTTTCTTTCCGTTTAGGCGGTAGACATTTTTGAGCGGATCGTAAACCGCCGTGGTCTCTACGTTGCTAGCGTCCGATCCGGCATTGGCTTCCGTCAGAGAAAAAGCAGCCAAAAAAGTGCCTTTGGCTAAGGGGGGCAGCCATTGCCGGCGCTGCTCTTCGGTGCCAAAAAGCAGTACAGCTTTTAGGCCTATGCTTTGGTGCACATTGACTATCAGGGCGGTAGATGCGCAGTGCCCAGCCAACAGCTCTAGAACTTTGCAATAGGCAAATTGCGACATCCCCAACCCCCCATAGAGTTTGGGAACGGTCAGTCCAAAAATGCCCATTTCAGCCAGTCCTTGAATGACGCTTTCCGGAATGTGGGCCGTTTTATCAATGGCTACCGGATCGATATGTGCCTCCATATAGGCTTTCAATTGCTGCAGTAGGGCCTCTAAGGGCGGCTTTTGTTCTTCGGGGAGTTTGCAATAGGGAAAGATAGCGCTGGCATCATATAGGCCAAAATAGAGTTTCTTGGCGAAACTAACCTGTAGGTTATCGGAAAAGAGCAGTTCTTCAGCTAAACGCTTTTGTTCTTCATCCATGCTTATGCCTTAGCGTGATCGCGCAGATTTGGGGGATCGCATTTATAGAAAAATCTATAACATATTTTGCCTGGAGATAGCAAAGGAAATTTGAAAGAGGATAGGATAGGCAAAGGAGGTATGATAGCACTAAAGTCTATTCTCGCCTGCAACGATTCTAGAATTTTTTATCACAAAGAAACGCACAAAGGACACGAAGGACACAAAGAAGGAAGTAAAAAAAGCTGATTAGATTCTTTCGGGAGGTTTTTGAGAATACTATAATTTTTTCCTCTGCCTTCTTTGTGTCCTTCGTGTTCTTNNGTGTTTCTTTGCGATAAAAATATATGGGGGGAATTTAAAGGAAAGGATAGCGAAGTATCCTTTCCTATGATCGGCAGCTTACTTCTTCAAGGCCGCTTTGCGGCTGAGTTTGATTTGCTTGCGTTCGTTGATATCAATGACCACGACATTGATGCTGTCGCCGTATTTCACATGGTCGTTGAGGTTGTTGATACGCGCATGATCGAATTCTGAGATATGGCAGAGCCCTTCGAGGCCGGGCATGATCTCCACAAATAATCCAAAATCCACAATCTTGGTGATCGTGCCTTTGTATTCTTTGTNNAGCTGTTAAGCTGCGAATGATCGCTTTAGCTTTTTCAATGCCGGCGGCGCTAGTCGAGGAAATGCTTACCAAACCGGCATCGTCGATGTCAATTTGCACGCCAGTTTCTTCGATGATGGCCCGGATTTGCTTGCCGCCTGGTCCTACAATTGTGCCTATCTTGCTGGGCTTTACTTGCATGGTTTCGATGCGCGGAGCATACATGGACATCTGATCTTTATATTTAGGGCAGAATGTCAACATCTCATCTAGGATATGCGAACGCCCTTCTTTAGCTTGAGCTAGAGCTGCGCGCACGATTTCAAGCGTAATGCCCTCGACTTTAATATCCATTTGGAATGCCGTAATTCCCATGTGGTCGCCTGTGACTTTGAAGTCCATGTCGCCAAGCGCATCTTCGATGCCCAAGATATCAGACAAGATCTTGAATTTATCTCCTTCGAGGATCAATCCCATAGCGATTCCAGAGATTGGACGTTTGATAGGTACGCCGGCATCCATCAAGGCCAAGCAACCGCCGCACACCGAAGCCATCGAAGACGATCCGTTGGATTCTGTGATGTTCGATTCAATGCGGATGGTGTAGGGGAATTGCTCGCGCGGTGGCAGAATCGCTTGGATAGAGCGTTCAGCTAGCTTGCCATGGCCAATTTCTCTTCTGCCCGGAGCTCCCACCCGACCGACTTCACCTACCGAAAAAGGAGGGAAGAAGTACTGCAGATAAAAGCGGCGGTGTCCTTCGCCATCGAGATCTTCGAAACGCTGAGCCATGCTTTCGCCGCCCAAGGTGCATACGGCTAAGGTCTGTGTTTCGCCGCGCGTGAACAAAGAGCTGCCGTGGGCGCGATGCAACATAGACTGTTCTGCGTCGATGTGGCGGATCTGCTTGGAGTTGCGTCCATCGCAGCGGAGATCTTCTTCTATGATGATTTTGCGTATGTGGTTAGCTTGAACCTGTTTAAAGGCATTGGCGATATCGAAAGGAGAAAATAGCGGAGTTTGTCCAGCGGGAAGCAGTTGGTCGGTGACTGTTTTTTTTATCTCGGCGATAGCAGTTTCTCTTTGTAGCTTCTCAGCTACCAAAAGTGCTGGGCGGATGACTGGCGCAACGATTGCATCTACTGCCGCAAGAACTTCTGGTGGAGTCGGACGCACTGTGCTCATATTCTTGGGTTTGCCAATCTTGGCTTGCCACTGATGCAGGGCTTCGCAAATGATTTTGATGCCACTATGCCCTAAGTCGATGGCTTGAATGATCTCTTCTTCAGTTAGGAAATCGCAGTACCCTTCAATCATCAATACAGCATCTTCAGTCCCGGCTAATACGAGGTCGAGTTTGGACTTCTTTTGTTGTTCAGCTGTGGGGTTCACGATAAATTTGCCATCGACTAATCCCACGCGCACGGCGCCAATTGGTTTGAGCAGGGGAATATCAGATATCACTAGGGCAGCTGATGCTCCACATATGGCCAAAGGCTCCGGAGTNNTCGTTGTAATAGCCTTCGGGGAACATGGGGCGCAAAGGGCGGTCGATCAAACGGCATACCAGGATTTCTCTTTCCGTGGGTTTGCCCTCTCTTTTGATGAAGCCCCCAAGTGTTTTGCCGGCCGAGAAAAATTTCTCTTGGTAATCGATGCGCAGAGGAAGGAAGTCTGTTTTTTCTCCAGGGGAGGCAGCTGAGCACGCCGTGGTGAACACCATCGTCTCGCCCGCGCGGATGAGTACGGCGCCGTTAGCTTGTCTTGCAATTTTTCCTGTTTCGAATATGAGCTCTTCTTCACCCACTTGAACTTTAATGACGTGTCGTTTCATAACTATAAAATGCTCCTAAAAAATTTAATATAAGGGGAGTGTGTGAGATTAAAAAAAAAGGCAGCTGCACCTGCAGCTGCCTTCGTGCCATTCATCAGTCTTTTTGGCATTTTATAGAAATGCAAAAAAACTAGGGAATGGTGTTGCAGACCAAT
>PLSG01000427.1 GCA_003164155.1 Parachlamydiaceae bacterium
AGGTCAGCACGCCTTGTTCATTCCATTCATGGGCCGCTCCATCGAGTTTTCCCTTTTTGTAGTTGAAGAGGGAGGCTAGCTGTCCATTTGGGTAGAAGACCTTTTCCTCGCCTTCTTTTTGATCATCGATAAATTGCACTTGCTTCCAAACCATGCCGTTGGGAAAGAAGCGCATAGCGGGGCCGTTTTGGTTGTCGCGTGCGAACTCGGCCGTGACCAGCACATGTCCGTTTGGAGCATACACCGTGGCCAGCCCAGTTTTACAGCCCTGGGTGTAAAAGGTGCTGACTATCTTATTGCCTTGGGGATCATATTCAGCTACTTCGCCCTCTAGCAATCCGTGGATATAGTGTGCTTCAAGCGCCTTAACTTGCTTTCCTTCGGCATCTGCAGGATAAAATATCTGATGCAGCCCTTCTGGCAAATTATTTATATAGTTGTAGGTGATTTCTTGCCCGTCCCGCTTTTTTTCGTAATAAGCTCCTTCTAAAAGGCCATTTGCATAGGAAGCATCTTCCAGAGGTTTGCCTTGTTCGTCCCACAAGGTTTTTTTTCCGTGCAATATGCCATTTTCGTAGTGCATAATGGCTTGCACGGCACCGCTGGGGTAGAAACTTTGCTGTTCGCCTTGTAATAGGCCGTGGCTATAGTGGAAGCGATGCGCAAGTTGCCGGGAGGCGTCTTCGGGCTTTTGGCAAGGGTAATACTCCGTGTGTTCGCCTACAGGCTTGCCTTGGGCATAATGGCGCGCTTGATGCAGTGTGCCATCTTCATACCACGTTTGATAGTTTCCATCGAGCTTGCCTGCGCTGTACTCAATGCGGCTGCGGGGCTTGGCGGTGCTGTAGAAGGTTTCTTCGAGGCCGTTTTTTTGGCCGTTTGCGTATTCTACGGAACTCTTGGGGGTGCCATCGCCATGCCACTCCTGTATGCGGCCGGTGGGCAAACCCTCAGAGAATTGGCCTGCATAGAGCAGGTGGCCGGCGGCATTCCAGACGCGCTGCCATCCGTGCTTTTTTCCATGCGCATAGCCCTTTGAAGATTTTTGCTGGGCATTGCTGAACCATTCATTTTGCTGTCCGTGCGACTGGCCTGCTTGGTCAAAATTGTAGCTTACGCTTTTTTGCCCATTGTCATGCCACTCTTCATAGGGGCCGCGCAACATTTGGTCGGCATAGTGGGCATGTAAAACGGTGACCTGATTTGCATTAAATTCCCTCTGCTCACCATGCATTTCTCCGGCATGAAAATTGTAAGCACTGTGCAGCTTTGGTTTTTCATCGCCCGGCTGCATTTTATGCCATTCCTGATAGGTGCCTTCCATGAGTCCATTTAGAGCCGTNNCCCGATGGTGCGAATTCGACAATGGGTTCTAGCAGATTGCCTTGGAGGTCGTATTTTGCCAGATAGGCAATGTGGCCGTTGGTGTGCTTGAAGTAATGCGTTCCATAGGGAACTCCCAAATTGTAGGCGCTTTCACTTTGTATCCGCCCATCAGCATAAAATGCGCTTTCCATACCGTGTTTTTTGTCGGCGATATAGGAGACGGAATATTTTATCTTTTGATTGGGATGATAAAAAATATGTTCCCCATGTTTTTGGCCGTATCGAAAGCGTTGGGTTTCTTTGGGTAGGCGGTCTGCATAGTAGGCGGTGTAGGCTGGTTTGCCGAGCACGTCGTGGAGCACTCCTTGGAAATAGGTGGTGGTGGCTTTGAGTGAGCCGTCAGCATTCCATTCGTTGACTTCGCCTTGAATCACCCCTTGGGCATAGTGCGTTAGCGCCGCGCGGGCGCCATTGGCATGGTAGCTGATAAATTCGCCTTCCCGTTTGCCAGCTTTATAGCTGCCTTTTAGCACGAGCTCTCCTTCTTGGCCATACTGGCTCATAGCCCCTTCCACAATGCCGTGGTCAAAGGTCCACATGGCTTGCAAATCTCCCGATTCACTAAAAGTACGCATAGGCCCATGCAGCTTTCCACGGCTATATGAGGCCACCCTTTGCATCTCTCCTGTTGGGTAGTACCACACGCTGGCCCCATTTACTGTGCCTGCTTCCCCAAGATCGATCTCTTGGCGTACGGCACCGTTGCTGTAAAATTCGATGTACTTTACGGCTATTTCACGCGGCGCTGAACCAGCCAGGGGGGCGTAAAAAGTCAGGATCTGTGGATTTCCGTTTTCGTGGTAGCTAGTGATGTCAGCTCGCCAGTTGGGCTGTCTGAGTTTAAGCTTGGCATTGGAAAGGGTGCTGTTGGGGATCTCATATTCTTCCCCCGCGACAAGCTGCCCAGCAGAAATTAGCGGCAAGCTAATGCCCAAAACAAAAAATGCTAGCTTCCAACGCATAAACTCTCCTCGTGTAACTGTTCAGATCCCTCCGGAGGAACCGAGAGGGATCTGACAAAATGTAGTATAAAAGCTAACTTTCTTAATATCAGGCTTAATATCAGGCCTAATATCAGGGCACTGATGCATATTGAGCTTGAGCACATCCTAAGCTCCGGAGGTGCGGTATGGGTGAAGCCCACTGCGTAGCCCAATGTTATAGAATTAAAATATTGTCTAGTATGCACAGCCTGCAAGCACTTCCTGGAGCCCGCCTCGGGCGACTGAACGAAGCCCACAGTGACTGAGCCCGAGTCATCGAGGGCGAGGGAACTGTGGGAAGGCTGATAATATTCCCAGAGCCCGCATCGGGCGACTGAAAAAATGCGACGTGTTTTCCCACCAAACTTTGTTGCTTCTACTGGAAATACATGAGGTTTGGTTCTCCAGAAAAAATTAACAAGTCTAGCTTATAATGCGTCGCATTTTTTCAGTCGCCCGAGGCGGGCTCCCGGAAGTGCTTATAGGTTGTGCACACTAGGCAATATTTTAATTCAAAGCCGGCTAAATCCGGTTCCGCCGGATTTAGCCGGCTTTGACTAACAACTTGTATCAATAATGGCGGTCGCCCCAATAGTCTAAAACAAACGGGGTGTTTCTAGCCAACAGAAAAACATGGTTTGATAAAAGATGGGGCCATATAATGAGTCTTTTTTGAGATAGATCAGGGGGCGTTATGTTTTGCAAAGAGCTGGGCGTTTTTAGGTTAAAGGTGGGCACATATGAATTGCAGCATTGAACTTATTGATCATGGGCTAAAGGGGCCTCTGCTTGCGCTTGACCAGCATGGCATTAAAATCCAATCGGTTCCGGCTTACCACATCCTTAAGCATTCCTCGGGAAAGTCAAATTTTAGAGGTAGCCTTTCAGAGGATCTGCAATGGAATGTTTGCACTTTTGCCGATGTTAAAAGCCTTTGCTCCATCTCAGCTGTTTCTAGGGAGTGGTCTAAGAGCAGCCGATCGGAAGATCTTTGGAAAACTCTTTTTGAACAAGACCGCCCGCATGCGCAGGTCAATGTGCGGGGCAACCAGTGGAAGCGGCACTATTTTTTTCTATGCACAGTAGATTATCGGTGTCAGCAAGCTTATGCCTCGGGTGTGGAGCGGGGGGCTTTGTACAATTGGAGCTTGGTCAATGCCGTTAGATTGACGGGTCTTGTCGCTACGAGCATTGGTATCTTTGAGAGTAGTCAGCTAATTGGTTCAAATGGCATATTCCCAATAGTGTTTGGATGTTTTGAGTTTTTTCAAATGGCATCTCCTTGGTTAGTTATGCGCTGTAGAAACTTAGAAGATCGCAGATGGGGTCTATTGGCTACGCGCTCTTTCAATTTTGCAGGAGTGCTGCGAATGGGAGGTGCCTTTCTTATCAAGTCTTTTCCTGTCAAACCTTACTATTCCGAGCAAGTGTGCGCTAGTCTGTTAGCTTCGCATATGTTTTTACTCTTCCAAGGCGAGAGGCCCTGGAGCTTTAAGTGCATCGAAAATGGCTTAGGAAATACGGTAGGGGTTGCTAAGTCCTTGTGCACCCGGGTAAGCGACTTGGTTGGCCGGCTTTTTTGCTGCCGAAGAAGATATTTTCCGTAAGAAGCTGGGGGCTGGCTTGATAAAAGACAGGATCATGTAATGAGTTTTTTTTGGTGCCTGGTTCTAAAAAGTCTTACCCTCACTTGAACCATGCCCTTTTTTGAAGTAAATAAGGGAGGTATTATGCAGCGCAAGGAACAAGGCGGAATGCGATGGCTGCAGTTTGATCTTTTATGCGACGTGCCGCATTTTTTTCACGCCGTCTTCTTGCGGGCGGGGGGGGTGAGCGAAGGAGCTTTTGCCAGTCTCAACTTAGGCTACGGTATAGGCGACACACCCGAAAATGTGCAGCACAATCTGCGCTTAGTAGAAGAGGTGGTAAATTCCCACTGCGCGGCAAAGGCTCTGCTTTTTTGGAGCAAGCAATGCCATGGCATAGACCTCACACATGTGGGACCGCAAAGTCCTCAAGAAACGGCCTCTAGCGACGCTTTGGTAACTGCGCATCCCTATGTGAGCTTGATGATCAAGCATGCCGATTGTCAAGCGGCCATCATTTTGGATCCCCGAAATAGGGTGGTAGCCAATGTGCATGCGGGATGGCGCGGCTCGGTGCAAAATATCTATGCACATGTCATCCACTCCATGCAAAAGACCTACGGATCCAATCCCGCCGATTTGCTCGTGGGCATAGGGCCAAGCTTAGGGCCAGAAGCTGCCGAATTCGTCAACTTTCAGACCGAGCTGCCCATACATTTTTGGGATTATCAGATTAAACCGCACTATTTTGATTTTTGGGCAATCAGCGAAATGCAGCTCAAGGAGTTGGGGGTGCAGCCCCATCACATAGAAGTGATGCGGCTGTGCACGCACAGCCATAAAGGCGATTTTTTTTCGTACCGGCGCGATAAAATTACCGGCAGGCATGCTACCTTGGCTGTGCTTGCGTAATGAGATATTATAAATTCGGGGTCGTGCCTGAGAAAATCCGCCTTAAGCTGAGTGCTCAAAGGAAAGATGTCGCCCCTCCGGGACTCAATAGGCTTTTCACCTTACCCAGGGTTCACTTGCCGCTCCCTCGGCGGCGCTCACCCTGGGCTTGCAGATGTCACCCCTCCGGGGTTTAGGAAGGGATACTTTTCCCCTAATTTGTGCTTTCTAAACCCCGGTGGGGTGGCATCTGCAAGCCCAGGGAGAACGCCGCCGCGGGAGCGGAAAGTGAACCCTGGGTACAGTGAAAAGGCTATTGAGCCCCGGAGGGGCGGCATCTCTCCTTTGAGCAGTCAGCTTAAGATGGGTTTCTCAGGCATGACCTCATTTACATTCTAAGGAAGATGTGCCCATATGAATAGCAGCATTGACATTGACAGTGGACCAAAGGCGCTTTTGCTTGCGCCTGGTCAGCATAGTGTCACGATCCACTCAGCCCTAAGTTACCAGAGCTTTAATCATTCTTTGGAGAAGCCGTCCTTTTCTACGAGTCTCCCGATGGAACTGCAAGCACACATTTGCGCTTTTGCCGATGCTCAAAGCCTTTGCCGTATCTCAGAGGTTTTTAGGGAGTGGTCCGAAAGCAGCCAGGCGGAGGATCTTTGGAAAGCTCATTTTGAGCGAGACGCGCCGCATGCGGAGGTCAATGCGCGAAACATTCGGTGGAAGCGGCACTATTTTTTAGATTATCATCGTCAGCAAGCTAGGTCATTGGAGGTAGAGCGAGGGACTTTGTGCAATTGGCGCTTGGTCAATGCAGTTAGATTGGCGGGACTGGTCACCTCGGGGATTAGCATCTACGATAGTTGTCATAGTTGTCATGGACCAGATTGTGGGTATCGTATAACCCTGCAGTCTTTTGGAGTTACGGCATTTGCATTGCCCTTGCTTACTAACTGCCTAAGAGGTGAGCGTCGAGATGAACAGCGACTACTTGTGCAACTTTATGCCCGCGCTTTGCATCTCATATCAGCACTGACTACGGCCACAGCCTTTCTTGGCCAACCTGACGTATCCAGTAAAGTGTGCTATAGCCTGATAGTTTCGCATACAATTTTACTCATCCAAGGCGACAGGCCGCTGCGTTTTGAATGCATCGAAAGTTGCCTGGGAAAGACTATGGGGGTGGCTAAGTCCTTGGGCACGTGCGCAAGCGATGTGTTTAGAAGGATTTTTTGCTGCCGAAGAAGGTATTTGCCTTAACTGTTCAGATTTTCCGAAGGAACCAGGACTACACAGTTATTATTTCCCTGTTAGCGCAAAGTTGAAATGTCGTNNAGGACTACACAGTTATTATTTCCCTTTCAATAAATCTTTTTTCGGTATATAATTAATGCCGATATTGTATTTAAAATGATCGGGAGTGGATATGTTTAGTTTTAGGCAAAAGATTTTTATTTCCTACGGTCTTGTGTTTTTATTTTTTCTGGCTATCTTATTTCCAATTGCCAGCCAATCGATAAACAAGATTGTGATTAGAGCTATGGAAGATCGTGCGGACGAGCTTATCGAAAAAATTCGCGATGCCCCCAATGACGTGGCCCTCATCCGCCAGCTAAAAGATCAGAAGTATTTGATCTTCTTTCGCGTCGCTGTCCTCGACAACGAATGTAAGGTGCTATATGACACGCACATGAAGCGCTTGTTGGGTCCCAAATTTCGAGCAGATTACGTGCTTGAGCATCCTGAAATTCAAGAAGCGGTAGAAGAAGGCATT
>PLSG01000238.1 GCA_003164155.1 Parachlamydiaceae bacterium
GCATGGACTAGCAAGTAAAAAATCATAAAGTCTAGCTAAGGCTCCCAATCGCTGTACTTTGCACATACAATTCAAAAAAACCACACTTAATAACATTGCCACAAAAAAACAACTTCATTTATATTGATTCTTATTTCAAAAATTAAACCATTTAATAAATCAAAGAAAACCTTTACAGAGTTAAGAATATAAGGAAGTTGCGTATGAGTATTCCACAGCTCAATTTAACTCAGGTAGTGCAGCTATTTGGCATAGAAGGAAGCCAAGAGATTGTGAAAATGGAGGCCGCCTTAAGAGTGCAAGGCATGGGATTTGCGCTCGATGTGGAAACCAAAATTTTCACAATCATCGGTAGTTCGGGAAAACAAGGCGAAAACCTCCCGAAAATTTTGGGAGAAGGCCTGTATAAGATGTATAAGCCACAAGTGTGCGATGCAGCCGATTCATCGGGCAATCAAAGGGTAAAATTGGTCGCGTTGCGCACCATCGAAGATAGGGCCTCACAAGATGCATCTTCTCTGCATTTAAGCCCAAGGCAGGCAGCTAAGTTTCGCGATGACCTCATCAACTGCCTGCAGATTTCACGCTACCGCTTTGAGTACACTGTGCGACAGTTAAAGCAGTTGGATAGGGAGCAGTTCTGTGCATTTTTCGGGCAGACAGGCTCTGAGGCAGCCATCTTTCACTCCTTGTTGGAGCCAGCCAAAATGGACAAGTTAAAGTACCTCTGCGCACAATTTTCGGCGAAAAAAATAGAATTTCTACTCAATCAAAAAGACTCGCAAGGCCAAAACTGCCTGCATAGGGCTTGCTGCAGCGATCACCCGGCCTTTATTTCCTTTGTGCTGGCGCTCATTTCTCCCGAGCAATTGGAAGCTCATTTCAGCTGGCAAAATAGCAGCGGCAACACGCCGGTATTTCAGGCTTTTAAATCTGAGCATTATCGCGCGGTCTTAACCCTGCTGGAATGCAGCCAGAGGCAGGCATTTCTCAAGCCTTTGCTCCGCCAGCAAAATCCTGGGGATAAATGTACCTTAATGCAAAAAATATGCTACTTTGGCATAGATGAGTTAGCCACAGGGCTACTGCGCTTGTTGCCCCCAGAAGATAGATTTGCGATGGTCTGCCTGACTGGTTGGACATCTGGATGGCAACCTTTGGTTTTAGCGGCCAAACAAAAACACGGCACAACTATAAAAAGCATTCTCGATCTCTGTCCTCAGGGGCAAGATTGTTTATCTTTCATATCTGTGGACAAAGTAAACTTCGTTAGCTTGCTTTGTGAAAAGGGATATTATGAAGCTTTGCCCTATATACATGCGCATTTGGTGGAGCATGCCAAAGATCCAACGGCTGCTTGGGTTAAGTTACTTTTTCAGCCCATCGCAGGCAAACGCCGTCCTATAGATGGCTTAGCGTTTTGCAGGGAGGATAGATCTTCCAAAGAAAGCCCTAAAAGCATTCTGGTGTGGCAAGCGATTGAAAAGTTGGTACCGGCCGAGGAGCTAGAGGCCAATATGGTGAATTATATGTTTGGGTGCACTACACTGAGGGCGGGCAATTTCATCTTAGCAGATTTTTTGATCGCGCGATATCCCTCTTTGCTAGCATTTAAATCTGACTATGGGAATGCTTGCCATGATTTAGCAACACCTGTGCATGCGCTAAATAGGCCCAATGAAGAAGGGCGCGTAGCTTTTTTTCTGAAATGGTGCACGGCGCTTGCTCCTTTGCTAAACACATTCAATAAACAAGGACAAACTCCCTTAAGTATTGCCCAAGAGTGCGGATTGAAGCAGTTGGCAAAGTGCTTTGTAGAAGCAGGTGCACATCCACAGTTAGCTCAAGAGATCACTAACGCTTCGACTTTAGCGCATGTCATGGCAATGGACGGGAAAATCACCTTTCAAGGTCAACAAATAAGCTTGGAAGGCAAGAGGTCATTCTCTAGCCTCATTCAGGCAGCTAGTGAATCCCTCGCACTCCAGACTTATTCCAATCGCGACTGGGCTGAAGCGCAGCAGGCAACCTTAGAAGCTCTATCAGTTTTTCAGTTGCCTGCTGATGAACTGGCTAAGGCCAATTTAGAAAGGGCCTCTAAAGGGCAGCTGTGGATCCAGCCATTAATATTGGCACAAAATCGCCATGCCATTATGAGCGTCGGATCTAAGGATGGATTGGCAATTTTTAACCGGAATCGGCTGCGCGCAGTTTATAACCTTCCTGATGGGGCCAAGGTATTGGTAGATTGGCCGCCTGGGATCGTCTTTTTTGCTCTTCATCCCTCTTTTAATCTACAAGCAGTCATCGAAGCCCAACTTGGCGGTGATTACGCAAATTTTATCTTAAAATTAATTGGAAGTGGTAGCGTGTCCCGTGTGCTCAGTATGCAATTGAGTCCCCAGAAAGTGGGTGTTTGCGTGGGATCAAGCATCAAAGGAGCTATCCTAAGTGCTATGATTCTTAGCCATCAGCAGAAATTTAGCGGCCCGCTATCTGCAGAAATGCTTGAAAAAAACATCATGTGTGTTAGACCGGCATATAAGCAATGGAGCATGCACTATCGTTTGCATGTGCTCGAAAAATTGCGTAGCGAAGCCCCCCAAATGGTAACTTCGGCGGTGGAATCTAAAATTTTGCTCAAATACATCCGCAAACTCTTCAAATCCCAATTTATTGACTTTCAGCCTATGCTTAAAAACCTTCTTCCCTACGCATGCTATGAAAGCCTGGCCTTTAGCGATCTTTCCGAGGATCAGAAGACTTTTTTCACCCGCATTTCTAAAACGCATGAGAGGCAAAAATTGTTTATCCAGCTGATTGCCCACAACGTCGCTGCACTTAATCAACAAATCGGCAATTATATAGCTGAGCACAGGCTTAAAAGCCTGGATAAACTAAGAGAGTTCATCGGAATTTTAAGTGATGCCGAACGGTTCGCTATCAAACCAATAGTCGCCAATGTTGATTAGCGCGAATTTTGGATAAGCGAAACGGTGAGGTGGCATTCAAAATCCAGCGTGTGCTTACACAGCTTGAAATCAACTAAAAACATAGCACAGTGTCTGATCATATCACTCGCCTAGATGCTACCAGTGAAATCGAATGCTACTTGCAAGGCGGCAGCTTGTCCTATATTTTCAGGCAGTATCTGCGCGGGGTTTAGAGCAGCCAATTTGTTAAGCATTAGTGTTACCTAACTTTGAATCATGCTTGACATTAACACACGCTTGCCGCTCCTCCAGAGCTAGGAAAATATTGAACTTGAGCATGTCCTAAGCTCCAGAGGAGTGGTAGGGGTAAAGCCCAATGCCATAGAATTAAAATATTACCTAACACACACCCCCTATAAGCACTTCCGGGAGCCCGCCTCGGGCGACTGAAAAAATGCGACGCATTATAAGCTAGACTTGTTAATTTCTTTTGGAGAACCAAGCGTCACATGTATTTCCTTAGAAGCAACAAAGTTTGGTGGGAAAACACGTCGCATTTTTTCAGTCGCCCGATGCGGGCTCTGGGAATATTATCAGCCTTCCCACAGTTCCCTCGCCCTCGATGACTCGGGCTCAGTCACTGTGGGCTTCGTT
>PLSG01000479.1 GCA_003164155.1 Parachlamydiaceae bacterium
GAAAGTCTATGAAGAACTAGAGGAACTAAATAATAAATTAAAAATATTACCTCAATTGCTGGAGGGCATGCATACACACCCAAAGCTGGAAAGTCTGCATGAAGATAAGATTGGAAATATTTTAAACAGCATATATGTATTGATGATAGAGAAGAAAGCCTCTGCTTCGCATCCTTGGGATAATGTCCTTCCCAAAATATTTTCACTTATTGATCGCTATAAAAACCTCACTAAGAAGTTGGCCTATCAATGGCTTGAGCTAAATTTTCTAAAGGATGTGGCCAGTGATAGTGCCCATCTTTCGACGTATTGCTCAGAAATTCTAATCAATAGGGTTTCAAAATACTTTATAACTATTTCACATATTGAGATGAAAACTATAGCTTATGAACTGCTGCATCAACTTTCACTCAAGTTAGTACTAGAGCAGCGTTTGCTTTGTTTTGAAAATACACTCACTGGGCTCGTTAATCGAGAAGCTATCCTCTCCCAAATTGAAGATCCGCAAGATAAATTAGACTTTCGAAAGCTAGAGCTACGCTGCCTACTCAATATTGTCAATCAAGTAATCTTTTCTGAAATGCCCAAGAGAGAAATTGCGAAAACAGAACTCCTTCCCTCAAAAAACCTAGAACTTAAAACAGCGATTGCTGATACTAGAAAAAGCTGGATAAATATCTCCATACCTTGCTTAAAAATTCTCACCACAAGAATTGTAGAATATTATTTAGATGCCACAGATAATGAATGTGAGAAGCAGGCTAGTACTCTTCTACACACGCTTCCCCGTTTACTAAACCAAAAAATTCTAGTAGCTTGTTTTGAAAGTGCTGCCGTTGAGGTCCTGCAACACGAACTTCTCAAATTCCAAATAATAGCGGAAAAACTAGAAGGTCAAAATCCCAAAAAATTTACCTCTCATGAAATAGTTTTTTTACACCAACGCTTGTATAAGTTATTTGTGGTAGAATTACATCTTTCTTGCCATCCTATACCCTTAACTAAAATGCTCGAAAGCTTCTTTAAATGCGCACAAAACCAAGAAAACGCCATACCTTTCGCATTAATGAGACAATTGCTGACATTTGCTAGCACGCAAGGTCACTTTCGTCATTTAGAGAAAAAAGAAACGCCTCCAGATATTGTCGAAAATCTTAAAAATTCTTTGATGCACCTCCACTTCAGCCCTCTGGAAAGGAATTTTTCATTCAGCTTTGGGCATCTCTCAGAATGGCATAAAAAACTGAAAGATCCTTATCATCGCCTTTGGAACCATCCTCAATATTCATTCAAAATACTATCTAATTTAGATTTGTTGTCTAGTCTTTTGCTGATCACGGCGCCGTTGGAGGGCAACTTTGCCATACAGGAAGTAGAAGCGCTTTTTAAACTCGCTTGTCGCCAAGGCGATGATACATGTGTCTTAGCTTGCTTATCCAATTTAATTAAAAATGCTTATATATATGCAGCCATTCCCCTTTTTATGAAAAGCATTTCTACAAACGAGCTAGTCAACCTCGCGGAACATCTCCGAAATGAGCCATCAGTGGCGAGCGATTTCTTGAAAACTTCCATTCCCCTCGTTAAATCAGGATACTTTAAGCCTATAATTCAGATTTTGTGTCGCATGCTCACTTCTAATAAAACTTTTACGCAATTAAAAAAGCACATCGCAGATCCCGGCTTTCATAAACAAATGAAAGAGCTGTGCCTTCAACGCCTGAAGGCATTCCAACGAGGTCTTTTAGAGCATTCTAAATTGCCTAAGAAGCGTTTATCCTTAACTTCAGATTCTTTCGTTACAACTCTTGAGGACATCCCTAAACTTCTTGAAGACATTCCCAAGCTATTAGAGAGTTTCTTGCACCCAACTGATGCTAGAGAACTAGCCAAGGAATGTGCGGCATCGAAAGCTCATAAAATACCAGCATGGCAAATAGCGCGAAGTGCAAAGCCCTTGAGCTCTATAGCCACACCCTCGAGCACAGGCCCTCTTTTCCTCACAGATATTGCACTTCAATTGCATAAAATAAATGCACCGGCAAAAGCTTTATGGGAAGATTATAAGACTCTTCGATCAAAAAAGTTAAACAGAAGTGCGCAAGAACAGCTGCTGGACAAAAGCATTGCCTCTTTCTTTGACAAATTTAATTTGCTGATCACCGATTCTTCTACTCCCTCTAGTTTGGAAGAGTGTTATGTTAAGGCTTGTGATCTGACCCTGCAGATAGCACGTCTGCGCAAAGAAGCCCCAACCTCTGAAAGCGAAAGGAAGATTGAAGTAGACACAACCGATCTCGCAATGTGGCAAATCATAGAGAGATGGGATACTTTAATTCCTCAAATTGCAGATATAATCGCAGATTTATTCCAAATAAAGATGCACACATAGCGCTTTTTGGCCTTATTCACCTGTGCCGCGAATACTTTCGGTCAGTGAGTAGCCACCGTTTCTTCTATCCTTCCCATCCTGTAAATCCANNCGTTCCTCGAGATCAAGAATTCTGAGGATGGGGAGGATAGGAAAAGATGGGAACGATAGAAGAAACGGTTACAGCAACCGAAACTTTGACCGAAAAGGTGAGTAAGGCCGAAATTGACACAGCCCTTCCATCTTGCTTTCACAAAAAATTATAAAGTCGAGTTAAGGCATGCAGCAATAGCCTTAGATAAACCCCCTAGCGTGTTTTGCCTTAAAATCTCTGGTTTAAACATGGGAATTTCATTTCCTAAGGCTTGATTTAACTTTGTCAACACTTCCAAAATCATGAGTGAATCCATGCCAAATCGAGAAATATCGCTCGCAGGGTCTAAGGCTATAGTGGCATCCATTTTAAGGGTCTCCCTAAATAAAATCTCCAGATGCTCAAAGATCACTTGCTGGTGGTCCATATTTTGATTTTGCTGAAGAAACTCTTTCAGATTTCCCTTAGTCGAGCTACCTTCGTCCATTTTTACTTTTTGGGCATAAAGAGATCCCCTTTAAAAACAACCACCTGAGATTTTTCCGAAAATAGCACTTTATCCAGGACTTCTAAAGCCTCTGAAATCCGCAGCGGGATTAGACCTTTAGATATAAAACTTGCACTTAATTTCTTGGCCATCCCAATTTCCCATGGTCCCCAATTGATACTTAAAGCTGGTAGATTATTTTGTTTTCTATAGTGAGCTAATCCATCTAAAAAAGCATTTGCCGTGGCATAGTTGCTTTGACCAATCGAGGGACTAATGGCTGCAATAGAAGAAAATAGCACAAAGAAATCAAGCTGAAGCTTCAAAGTCTGCGTATGTAAATTCCATGCTCCTACAGCTTTAGGTGCTAACACCTTTTCAAATCGATCTATAGTTTGATTCACCATCAATCCATCATCCAATAATCCTGCACAATGGAATACACCTTTTAAGCGCGGCCAATCAACATTAAGAGAGTTCAGAACATCGCCGACATCTTGCTCTTTAGACAGATCGGCTTGAAAAGCCTTAATCCTTATGCCTAGCTCTTCTATAGCATGTAGGGCAGTTCGTTGACTGATAGTGGGAGGCTGACGACTCATCAAGGCGATGTTTTTAACCCCCTTTAGCGCCAACCAACTGGCCAAATTCAAGCCAATTTCTCCCAATCCACCTGTAATAAGATAAGTAGCAGACAAATCTAAGGCCCCCTCTTGGCTATTAGGCAGGCTTAAATTTGAAATGCAGGGAACAAAGCGTTTTTCAGCACGAAAGGCTACTTGACGATCAGCACTTTCCACTGAGCGATTCAATTCTAGGACAATATTTTTTAAGTCGCTTGCATTGGCTTCGTCAATATCGAGATAGGTGGGCAGGGAAACTTTTCGCAGGCCTAGGGGGGCATAAAATTTTTCCCAATCGACAGGAATTCCCTTTAAAAATAAACTAGTTAGGTTTTTCAGCATAGTTTCTTGGGGATCCTGCTCATAAGATGGAAAAGATAACCACTCACAAGTAACTATGTGTGCATGGGAAAGGCCTTTTTTGGCTAGATCTAACCAAGCAGATTGAGACCCCATTTCCATATAAATACTGCATTTTGTTTTGGCAAGCGCGTTTAATCCCGCGTTGATATTCTCTGTCTCGCCCAAAAGCATGCACCACTCCCCTCTTTTCAAATCCCCGCTTGAGACTTCGCGCCCGGTTACATGGGAAATAAGAGGAACTCTCGGATCAGTAAAAGAAATCGTTGAGGCTAATCGAGCAAAATCTGCCTGGGTAGGGTCCATAGCAGCCAGCTTTAAGCCATCTTCTACTACAAATAGCCGGCAAAAGCGGCCGCTGAAACTGCGCCCACCTGCTGACCCAATACATAGTCAGGGAAGACGCCCCAGCTCTCAAGGAGCTTAGCCAGGGCATATTCTAAAGTAAATAAAGCCACTTGAGCATGCATGGGATGGCTAAGTTCTTTAGGGCATTCCTTTTTTAATAGCACATCCAACAAAGAAAACTTATTTTCCACAAGTTTGGCGCATGCATCTAAAATACTCTTAAAAAGTGGCTGTGAGTCATACAGAAAAGAACCAAGGCCTGCATATTGTGAGCCTTGTCCCGTAAAAAGAAAAGCTATCGCGGGTTTTTCGGCATTTTCCAAAACAAGGCCATAAAGAATCTGATTATTTTTGATTTTATCCGCGCATTCAGAAGGCGTTTTGGCTACAATAGCCGCGCGATATTCAAAGAATGCTTGCGTATGAGAGCTATAAGCCATCTGGGCCAAGCTGTTGGGAGTGCTGCGCAAAAATTGGGCAAACTTTTGGAGATAGGCTTGCAAAGCGTCGGAACTTTTAGCGCTTATCAAAAGTGCGTGACTCTTTTTATCTGGCGATGACGCGTTTTCAGCAATGCTTGGAGCTTCTTCCAAAATGAGGTGAGCATTCGTACCCGTAAAGCCAAAAGAGCTGATCCCCGCATATCGGGTTTTACTTTCACTTGGCCATTCAGTCAGCTCTAAAGCTACCTTGGCAGGGATTATATCTAAATTAATTTGGGGATTAAGATGATTAAGATGCAGATTTTTGGGAATTTTCCCGTTTTGCAAACATAATATGGCCTTCATGACTCCAGCTACACCGGCCGCAGGTTCCAGATGCCCTATATTGCTTTTCACTGAGCCAACGAATAGAGGCTGATTAGCTGATCTATTTTTGCCATAGACTTTTCCTAGAGCAGAAACTTCAATAGGGTCTCCTAAAGAAGTGCCTGTACCATGCATCTCCACATAACCCACCGCATTGGCCTCAACGCCTGAAGCAAGCAGGGCTTTTTGAAGCAAGCGCTCTTGGGCTACCCCATTTGGAACGGTAAAACCGCTAGCCTTTCCCGCATGGTTTGTGGCGGAACCTCGCACAATAGCCAAAATGGGATTTTGATCTTTTAGAGCAGCTTCCAAAGACTTAAGAATAATGATTCCACAGCCTTCGCTGCGCACATACCCATTGGCACTTGCATCAAACGTTTTACAGCGTCCGTCTGGCGACAGCATATGAGCTTTGGATAAGATAATATGATTATTGGGAGTTAACATTAAGTTAACGCCACCCGCCACTGCCAATGTGCATTCTCCCAATTTTAAACTCTGACAAGCATGGTGAATGGCCACAAGCGATGAAGAACATGCCGTATCAATGGCCATGACAGGCCCTTGCAATCCCATACTATAGGCTATTCTGCCCGCCATGGCAGCCAGTGCATTTCCCGTAGCAAAATGCGCGCCCACGGCATTCATGCCCTCCTCTCTTAAAATGCTATCTGCATAATCTAGCGCAGTTGCGCCTATAAAAACTCCCGTTTCACTGCCTTGTAAAAGCTTTAAATTTATGCCAGATCTTTGTAAAGCCTCTACGCTTACTTCTAATAAAAAACGCTGTTGTGGATCCATGCTTTCAGCTTCTCGAGGGCTAATACTAAAAAAGTAAGGATCAAATTTATCGACATCTGCAACAAATCCCCCTTCTTTGGCCTGCATTTTTCCCGGAGTGGCGGGATT
>PLSG01000109.1 GCA_003164155.1 Parachlamydiaceae bacterium
ATGCATTTACTGCGCGGCCCTGCCCCACCATGTCGGATGTTCCCGGCATTGAAGCCCGGCATCACGACAAGAGCATATTGCTAAACCTGCTGCAGCGCCTCTGCGCTGAAGACAGCAAAGCTTCATCCGGCATTGATCGTGCCATCGAGCGGTTCAACGCATCCATTGATGCACTCGATGCTTTTCTTAATGCCCAGAACTACCGTCTCTCCTGGTGGCATACCGGCCAACAGAATCTTGGCTACCGCCGCTTCTTCGATGTAAACTCCCTGGTTGGCGTGCGCGTTGGCGATGAGCGTGTCTTCTATGAAACCCATGAGATCTACTTCCAGTGGCTGCGCGATGGCATTCTGAGCGGCGTGCGTGTGGACCACCCGGACGGCTTGCGTGATCCCAAACTTTACTTTGACCGCCTGCGAGCCAATGCTCCAGATGCATGGATTGTCGTGGAGAAGATTCTTGCCGGTCACGAGGCTCTGCCTTCCAGTTGGCCAGTTGATGGCACCACGGGCTACGAATTTATCA
This sequence comes from Parachlamydiaceae bacterium, assembly GCA_003164155.1. Lineage (GTDB taxonomy): Bacteria > Chlamydiota > Chlamydiia > Chlamydiales > Parachlamydiaceae > BOG-1457. Next base: position 526 of record PLSG01000109.1, read on the forward strand.
ACCAGGTGAATGGCCTGATGATCTCTCCCCACGGTTGGATCGCATTGGACCGCATCTACACCGAATTCACCGGGCAGACGGCAAACTATGCACAGATCTGCCACGACAGTAAGATCGAGATTACCCAGACGACGCTCGGCAGCGACGTAAACTATCTCACCAGCCTCTTCGCCGGTATCTGCGAGAGTAACCGCGAATACCGCGACTACACCCGAGTTGAGATTCGCCGCGCCATCCGCGAAGTCGCAGCTTCTTTCCCCGTCTACCGCACTTACGTCAGCCCGATCCGCGATGAGGTCTCCGCGGATGATGTTGCCTCCATTGATCGCGCCATTGAATCTGCCAAGTCTGCGCGCACGGATGTAGAGAACAATCTCTTTGACTTCATTCGTGACGTGTTGCTGTTGCACGTAAAGGGCGAACGCGAGTCAGAGTTCGTCTATCGCTTACAGGAGTTCACCGGAGCAGTAATGGCCAAGGGAGTAGAAGACACTGCATTCTACTGCTACAACCGTCTCATCTCAGTGAATGAAGTCGGCGGTAACCCCGGCGATCCGCTTATTTCGCTGGCAGAGTTCAACGGTAACAATCAGCGTGCACAGAGCCTGCAGCCCTACCGCATTGTCTCGCTCACCACACATGACACCAAGCGCAGCGAAGATGTGCGGGCGCGTATCAACACTTTGTCTGAAATGCCAGGCGAGTGGGAGCAGATGCTATCCACCTGGAGCCAGATCAACCGCACGCATAAAACACCCGAAGGGGAAGAGCTTATTCCCTATGCCAATGAGGAATACCTGCTCTATCAAACTCTTATCGGATCCTGGCCGATAGATCCCATGACGCCGGTGTTGCAGCTTCAGTACATGCACCGCATACAGGCATATATGGAGAAGGCAATTAAAGAAGCCAAAATTTACACTAGCTGGGTCAATCCCAATGTGCATTACGATCAAAGCATGCGCGAATTTGTCCAGAAGGTTTTAAATCCCGATTTGAATGAAAATCCATTTTTGGATAGCTTTAAGCCGTTTTTGTCTAAAGTGACGGCGGCAGGCATGCTCAACTCCTTATCCCAAACGCTGCTCAAGCTCACCTCCCCTGGCATCCCCGACATCTACCAAGGCAATGAAATCTGGGATTTTAGCCTTGTCGATCCAGACAATCGCAGGCCAGTGGACTTTGTCTATAGAAAATACCTTCTGCAGACTATGCGTGAAAATATTGATAAGCCCAACGGCGAAGCCTTAAAAAAGTATCTGCTCAATCCCGAAGATGGAAAGATTAAGCTGTACATTACGTTGCTGACCTTGCAGCTGCGTCAAAAATATGCGGCAATTTTTTCACACGGTCTATACATTCCTTTGGAGGTGCAAGGCGATAAGCAAAAGCATATCATCGCCTTCATGCGCACTTTGGAGAAAAAAACCATAGTGGTAGTGGTCGCGCGGTTTTTTACCGGACTTATGGATGGATCCAAACTCCTCATTGAAGAAAGTGTCTGGAAAAACACCCGACTGGTATTTCCCAGCAATATGTCAGGCCATCAATTTGAGCACATTTTTGACGGAGAGCATCTGACTATAGAGGAAAGCGATGGCAAATATATTCTGCCCCTGGACAAGCTCCTAAGGGCTCTCCCTTTGGCGCTTTTGCAAAATACAGAAGGTTAGGTGGATATGGCGGGATCTCTAAAAGCTCCCTTTTGGCCGCTTTCCCCAAATGAAGCCACATGGGAACTCCATATGGGCGCCCAAGCGTGCCGGCCAGGCAGCTCGGAAAAAGGGAGGGCCGAAAAAGCTGATGGTGAAAAAGCGGAAACCTGTGCCGTAAAATTCTGCGCGTGGGCCCCTAAAGCTCATTCGCTTGAGCTCGTGGTGGTAAGCGAGAGCGTTGATAAGGTCTTTCCCATGCATCTTTCAGAGAATAATTTCTTTGAGACAACCCTTTCTTCTTCTGATTTATCATCTCTTTCTGCACCGCTGGATTACTTTTTTTGCATTGACGGGCAAAGACGCCGTCCAGATCCAGCTTCTCGCTGGCAGCCGCATGGCGTACATGGGCCGTCTCGTTTTTACCCTTCCCAGTTTTTTGAGTGGCATGATGGCGATTGGAAGGGCATAGCCCTGGCCGATTTTATTATTTACGAATTGCATGTGGGGACATTTACTCCTGAGGGTACATTTGAAGGAGTTATATCGAAACTGCCTTATCTGAAAGAGCTGGGAATCACCGCCATAGAGCTGATGCCCATCGCCGAGTTTCCAGGAGAGCGCAATTGGGGATATGATGGAGTTCATCCTTTTGCTCCGCATCACGCTTATGGGGGCCCCGAAGGTTTAAAAAAATTGGTAGACGCCTGCCATGCGGCTGGATTGGCGGTTATTTTGGACGTGGTATACAACCATCTGGGGCCGGAAGGTAACTATTTGGGGGAATTTGGCTATTATTTTACAGATCGCTATAAAACCCCATGGGGAGATGCTTTCAATTACGATGGAGCTTATTGTGACTTTGCTAGGCAATATGTAGTGGATAACGCCTTATATTGGCTGACAGAGTATCATATCGATGCGCTAAGGCGAGACGCTATCCACACATACTTCGATTTAGGTGCTCACCATATCTTAGAGGAGTTACACACAGCTTTTTCACGCCAAGCACAAGCGCTTGGGCGCCAGGCTTTCATTATAGCTGAAAGCGATCTCAATGATGCGCGCCTGCTCAATTCCTTGGAGACAGGGGGATATCATATTGACGCGCAATGGAGCGATGACTTTCACCACGCCTTGCATGCCTACCTGACAAAATCTCAAACGGGGTATCTGATAGATTTTGGACAGCTGTCGCAGATAGCTAAAGCCCTAACTAATGGATTTGTGTATGATGGGCAATGGTCGCGTCATCGCAAAAAAAGATTTGGAAATGCCTCGGATCATCTGTCAGGATCCCAACTTGTAGTGTGCCTGCAAAATCACGATCAAATCGGAAATGTCGGCCGTGGATGGAGATTAGGGGCCTTGACCAGCCCAGAGCTGTATAAACTAGCCGCCTGCTTGTTGCTATGCTCTCCCAACCTTCCCCTGCTGTTTATGGGGCAGGAGTGGAACGCTGAGACTCCTTTTTTATTTTTTACCAGCTATGGAGATGAAAGACTTATTCAAAGTGTGCGCGAAGGGTATCAGCGGGAAAACCAAATGGAAAGCGTCGGTACCCAAGCAAAGGAGGAGGCATTCGACCCGCAAGACGAGCAGCGATTTAAGCACAGCAAGCTGGCTTGGTCAGAGCTGCAGCAACCAAAGCATGCTGCCATGCTGAGCTTCTATCAGCAGCTCATTTGCTTGCGCAAAAAGTGGGCCTGCCTATCCAATTGCCGCAAAGACTTAGTGAAATGCCATTTTAATAGCCAAGATGAGTGGCTGCTGGTTTGGAGAAGCGATCCGGCGGGTTCTCAAGCCCTGCTAGTGGTCAATTTCGCGGCACATCCCAGCCACATAGCGCTGACCTTGCCTCCCGGGGTATGGGATCTGCAGCTGTGCAGTTCAACCTATCCGGAAATGCCTAGATTACCTCAATATATCCAAGGGGCGTTCGCTCTGCTTGTTCCGCCGCAGTCTGCGCTGCTCTGGGTAAACGCGCCTTTATGACTTGTGGATCAGAAGAAAGGAGGCTTCTTTCAGATTGCCCCGCTTGAGGAAGGGATAAAATATAAACAATTTTATCTGCCTGAAACGAATATTCTTTACTCCCGTTTCCTTTGTTCCAAGGGCATTGGAGAGGTTGTGGATTTCATGCCCATGCCCGCCCGGATTGAATCAAGTTCCCTTGTTCGCCGCGTACAGGCCAGTCGAGGGGAAGTGCAATTTCGCTTGCAATGTTGTCCGCGTTTTAACTATGCGCGCAGTGCGCACCAGGCAAAGCTGCTTAACGAAAAAGAGATTACCTTCTGCAGCGAAGGCGAAGATAGGCAGCGCTTGAAATTAACCAGCACAGTCAGCCTGTCTCTCAAAAAAAAGGATGGTTTTGCGGAATTTACTTTAAAAGAAGGTGAATCGGCAGAATCGCCTGTCTTTGGTTTGGAACAAGGTGAAGGATCGTTTTCGGCCTGCTCATTTTGGTATATCGAATGTCTGGCGCGGGCCGGGCATCTGCCAAAAGCTCAAAAGTATTTCGATGAAATGCTGAGCTACGCCAATCACGTAGGGCTTTATTCAGAGCAATTGAGCGCCCAAGGGGCCCATTTGGGGGATTTTCCGCAGGCCTTTACACACCTGTCTTTGATTTCAGCGGCGTATAATCTCAATAAAATTCTCCAAAAACGCTAAAGAAGTGTTAGCGTAACCGCTTCTTCCCACCTGCCTATTCTGAAAATTTTGCAGGATTAAAAAGATGGAAAAGATGGGAAGGATAAAAAAAGAGATAGCTACTCATTGACCGAAAGGCAACAGGGATAGATAAAGATGTGAAATCCCGCAGGATTGTAAAGCGGTTTTACATCTGGCAATCTACGCGATGTCGCCTACGATATGAGAAATTATTTCTGAAGCGCGCATTGTATCATTCTTGGGGCTGATAGAACTTTTCTTCAGCTCAAGCTCTCGGTTCTTGGGACTTTAGTTTGGAAAAATGCAGCCTTTTCCTAAGCTCCAGAGGAGTGGTAGAGGTGAAGCCCACTGCGCAGCCCCGGAGGGGCAAAGCTGTGGGTATGACAGAGCAGGGTAATTGAGCTCCGGAGGAACGGCAAGAGGCTGTCTTCGAGCTGCGCAACAGCCCATTGCCTTCGGAGCTACGCAATGCTTCACTCCTTCCGCACAGCGCTCTAAGTGGGAGCTAAAGGAGAAAGGAGCGCAGGTGAATGCTGAAGCACGGCCATGGCCTCCAATTCAAATGTGTCCGCAGGCAAACCCATATGTAAAAGAGCCGTCTTACTAAACTCCTTTAGCTGATCACAGATAGAAGAAATCATCTCCCATTCAACTGGTTCCGGTGTGTAGTTTGCCGATAAAATAGCCTGTAGGGCCTGTGTGGTATAAAGTATACGCGACATTTCGCCAGGATCCAGTTGTGTACGCAATAAGCTTTCAATCAGAGGACGCAAAGCATATTGTTTGCAGGCTTCTGGAAAATCGCTGTTTTCGGCCAGCAATTTCAAGCTGAGGCAAGCATGCTTAGAGTCAGTTTCATGGCGTTCGATTAATCGACGAAGCATGCAAGGCAGATCATCGGCTTTCCATAGTACGGCAAAGAGAGCGGGATTTTCTTTTTGACACAGTGTGAGAAATTCGATTGCTCTAGCTTCTACAGAGGGTATGGCTGAATGCGCACTAGATTGGATCAGAAAAAATAAATGTGGGGAGAGTTTGTCTAAGGCTGAAGTACTCTCTTTTAAAATGTCTAAATAAGCATAGGCCGCTTGCAGATGAAGCTCGCTTGCCCCGTCATAGAGAAGCAAGGAAAAAGCGTTCATGGCAGTGGCTATACTTTCGAAAGTTAAAGCGTCAGCTGTAAAGCGTGGGCTTTTGATAGCCTCACTCAAAAGATCTCTTATCCAGGAAATCTCCTTTTCCCGCTTCTCATCATCAGAAAATTCTTCGCGGGCAATCAATGCTACCGCCAAATCATAGGCCATTGATAAATTATCTTCTGTGCTGATGTGCTTTTTCGAATGAGCTGAAAGGAGACACCGATAAAATTGTTTGAGACTACCCAGACATTGCGCTTGTGCGACAACGGGCTTTAAAGTTGATCGGAGGATGAAATTGCTTATTTTCCACTGTTCTTTTTTTTGGGGGGATGTCTG
>PLSG01000259.1 GCA_003164155.1 Parachlamydiaceae bacterium
ATTAGCTGAACTAGAAGGATTTGAGCGACATCCTCCCGACTTAGCACAATTTGACAAGCGGCAACGCGATGAAGAGGAAAGGCTGGATAAAAAACATCACAAAGAAAATGAAAGAATCGAGGCTGAAACACTTGAAAGTACAACTAAATTAGACGAGAAGCTAGAAATTGGAAAAAGTACTTTAGACAAAGACTTAAAAAAAGCTCGTGAAAGCCTCAGTCAAGCAACTGGCGATCTACAAAAGTTAGAGCAAAAAATCATTTCTTCGAAAAATCACTTAACCAGCACAACTCGCAATGAAAAAACGAGGCTGGAGGACACTGCCAGTCAAAGAGAAAAGCAATTGAAGAGTGATCTAGAAGATAACAAAAAGAATTTGGATAAAGAATTGCGTTTAGCTCGAGAAGCTCATGACAACGATACCAAAGAATTATCAAAGCTAGAAAAAACGACTACAGCTTCCATAGTACGCCTCAATCACGATAATATTGCTGCCAAGGAACGCATAGATAGAGAAACGAGGGAAGAGAAACAGAAATTAGATCAAAAATTGAGGGCTGCGCGAGAAGATCATAGTAGAATAAAACCAGATGAAAATAATCGAGCTGAACGCGGTGGCCATACTTCTCATACCAGTGAAAGAGCTGAACGAGGAAGGCATGTCCCGCACACAGGTGAAAGAGCTGAACGCGGAAAACATACTCCACCTGCCAGTGGAAGAGCGCAAGCTGGCCATCATGCTGAATCTGCGACGAAATTATCCAAATTAGAGCAAGAAACAGTTGCCGCTAAAAGTCGCTTAGATAGCAAGGCCTTAGCTGATAAAGGCGATCTAGATCACAAATTAGCCACAAATAAAAAAGCTTTAGAAAAAACCTTGCATTCAGCCCAAGAAATAAACCGCACAGGCGCCACAAATTTATCAAGGCAAACACTAGGGTTGGAAGCGTCTAAAAGCAGATTGGATAGAGCTATGCAAAGTGATAAAGATCTATTGGAAAGTGAAACGAGGAAAAAAAAAGAGCAATTAGATAAAGAACTGGAAGTGGAAAAAAAACGTTTGGATAAAGAGCTAATCGATTTAACACAAACACAAAAGACTAGAGAAGGGGAATTATCGCTTTTACAGCGAGAAATAGGCCCTTCCAAAAGCCGATTGGATAGCGAAACTCAGACCGCTAAACATCGATTAGATACAGATTGTCAGTCCAGTAAGCGCAAACTGGATGAAGAGACCCGCTTGGCAAAAGAGCGCTTAGAAAGGGATATAAAGACCGCTAAGGAGAATTTCATCCATGACAGAGCCAGTGCAAAAAAGCGAGCTGCTAAGAAAATTGAGCAGTTGTTGCTAAAGAAGCCTGAGATTGAACAAGACGAAATCCTCATTCGCTATCAAAAGACAGAGCTCAGCTCTAGACAAAAAAAAGAACTAGAACAACAAAATACTAAATGCATGCAAATGAACCAATCCAAAACTAGGGTAGGGTCTAATCACACGCGCACCAGCCACTGCAACTATCGCAGCCAGGCACATCGCTAGGAACATCCAATCGCAGGAGATAGTCGGCCTTGTTCACTTTTTTGGCTACTGTAACCCTTTCTTCCATCCTCCCCATCCTTCCTAATTCCTGAAAATTTACAGGATGGGAAAGATGAGAAGGATAGGCGGAAAGAGCAATAATCATTGCCCCAGGAAGTATGTTGTTAGGTATATTGGTGATTTTCACAACTTGGGTTACTACAGTTTTTTAGCTGGCTCATCTTGATCCGGCTGATCCCGGAAAAGTTGATATTTGACATCTTCGCAGTCTTCAAACTGACCTTGGCGCAAATAATAGATATACACCCCTAAGCCCACCATAGAAGCAAGCAATGAAGCCATCAACGTCCAAAACATACAACCCTAACCTTTAGCGTTTGTCATTTAGCTCACCCAATCCAGCGGAAGGAATAATTCATAGCATCCATGGTCACGGCTTGAGTTGGGCATTTTTCAGCGCATAGTCCGCAACGGATGCACAAGTCCTCATCTTTAAGCATGACCGAGCCTATGATATCCAAGTCTAGCGGATCTGTCTCGGCTGAATCGATCCCATAGAAATTATCGACAGCCGTCCGGACATTTCCTTCGCCTAAGTCTAAGTTCAGTTTGCTCAAAGGGATCTGTTTGAGACAATTGCAAGGGCATACATCTACGCATCCATTGCATTTGATGCACAATGAGCCATCGAATACAGGACTGACATGGCATTGCAGGCAGCGATTAGCCTGTTGATGAACTTCTTCAGCGGTGTAGTTTCGCTCTACCATATTGAAATTGGCAATGCGCTCTTCGACAGGTTGGGCGGAGGGCAAGGCAAATTTCGTACGCAGATACTCTTTATTGCGCATCGGGCTGATTTCTGTAAATTCTCCCACGAATTCTTGGTAGGGTTTGGTGCCGCACAAATCTTCATCGATGGCCCGGGCGGCCTCTTGTCCATGCCGGATGCCAGTGATAAATAGTGCCGGCCCAAAAGCTGCGTCTCCGCCAGCGTATAAACCAGGCAGTGAAGTCCGGCCAGTGCCTCTATCGGTCTTGATGATCCCTCGATCGATTTGCAGCTGTCCTTTTTTATCCCATCCATTGAGAAAGCTCAAGTCCAACGCTTGTCCTATGGCCAAGGCCACTGTATCGCAGGGAATCACAAACTGCGTGTCTGGAATTAACTGTGGGGTAAACTTCCCCGTATAGTCAAATAGCGATGAGATGCGCTGTACGCGCAGACCGCAAACCCTCCCCTCGCCGTTGCGTTCCACTGCAATAGGAGCCACGCGATTGATGATCTCTATACCTTCTTCAAGTCCATCCTCGATCTCAAATTCATCTGCTGTTTGCTCGTCACGCGACTCTAAGCATACCATGGTGACTTTTCTAGTATGATTGCGCACTGAAGAGCGCGCCACGTCATAGGCAACGTTGCCGCCGCCTACCACCACCACATTTTCGCCGATTTTCCACTGCTCTTCGGCACACAAAACCCTCAAATACTCTATCCCGCGAATGATATCGGGACTATCTGCACCTGGTATGGGAAGTTCACGCGATTTCCATAGCCCTACGCCAATGAAGACGGCATCATATTTTTCAAACAGGGCCGTCATGGTAATGTCCCGGCCAACTTTCATATTGTAATAGATCTTAGCTCCTAGAAATTCAATGGCGGCGCATTCGTTTATAGCTATGTCGTTTTTCAGCCGATAAGAGGGAACGCCATAAGTCAGCATGCCTCCCGGCATGCGCATCATTTCATACACATCTACTGCATATCCCAAGCGCAATAGGTCATGTGCGGCTGTCAAAGAAGCCACGCCAGCACCTATGCAGGCAACTTTTTTACCATTGGGCTTAGGTGTAGTAGACCCTCGGGAATAACTCATCTCCAGTGTTTTGATATGGGCTTCTTTGCCTAACCCAAACCACTCATCTAAATAACGCTTCTGTGCGCGAATGGTAAGCGTTTTGTCAACCCTGTCGCGACGGCATGTGGTTTCGCATGGGGCCCCACAAATCATCCCACATATAGAAGCGAAGGGATTCGGCCCGCGGGCGATCTTATAACCTTCCAGCAGATTGCCCGCATGAATGGCTAACATATAGCCCCGGCCATCGGTATTGACGGGACATCCATCGCGGCAATCAATTTGCCTGATATAGTAATTGAGATCGGGGATGACTACGTCATAAATCTCTTTATATGCAGATGCTATAGCTTCAGCTTCATCAGATGGCTCGTAAGGCATAGAGCTCCTCTTTTTTGAGTTGGCCATTCATTCTTTTATGATTTTGGCAACGCCTGCTCACCCCAGTCAAAAAAACATAACATGTGACAATTTAGGTTTGACAGCGTACTTATTCCAGCCTGAAAATAGCATAAATGCTCCACATAACACATCAAATATTTTAAGCCAGTGCCCAAAAAAGCAACTGCAAAGGGCTAGGAGTTTCAATAAATTAGGCTTCTGTCGGCTTCAATTGGGCTTTTTGAGGATTTTCAAATTAAAAACCCATCGATAACAACCCTTGCGCATATGTCGAGGTACATCAAAAAAAACAAAAAACCCGCAAGTTTCTGGATCCTAATTTATTGCCCCTCTCGCATAGGTGCAAAGTAGTCACATAAGTTACTAGCAACTTGCCTTAGCAAGGAAGTGTACAGCACATCGAAAACCCAATAACAGGCTCAAAAAACACCTATCCAAGAGCATGTATAGACGGCATATGCATATTTAAGAATATGTGAAAGTGATGTTTTTGCGTAAAAACAACTTTTTCGGAATAAAATGTTGACTTTGATTCAGAAAAAAAGTATAAGCATACACATGAAAGTTCGACTGCGCTTCAAACGAGCTTTGACAGGTCTAAAAAGGCATAATAAAAAAAGAATACAACTTAAATATAGAGCAAAAAACTCTAAAACAATAGCTGCCTTTTCAGACCAATGAAAGTGCTATTTGAATGGAAATTTTAATTATATTGAAGCTCTCATGTTGAGCTCTAAAATGGAGATTCTAACTGAGCAAGCATTCAAGACTCCAATTGTGATTATGACGACAGCTAAAAATGGTCCCTAAATTAGGATTACCAAGTTTGGGTCGAGCTGCTAAAAAAAAATTTGGAAAATTAAATATTTGCATACCGCTTAAATTCTTATACAACGTCTGTTATATCAAGTCATTTAAGCAGCCTGCAAAGATTATCAATAAACGCTCACGTAAGGAAGGAAGAGCAATGATGAAAAGTAAATTATTCACAACATGTGCATTAATTGCGGGCACGCTTTTGGGGAGTTGGTCTTTCCCTTCGTTTGCAGTGCCACACATGGAAATTCATGGTAACGTACGTCTAGATACTATCTGGATGGATAAAATACCTAAATGGCCAAATAACCTGAATGCTGAAACATACAGCGGCGAACCAGCTAACTTAGCCAGCGGCTTTGGTCCTGGCGTGGGTTCAGCTTTCCCCGATGTTCCACAATGGTCAGTGCCCATGAATAAAGTTGATGGCGCTTTCGATCAATCTCAATTTCTAATTGATGCACGCTATTCTCGCCTTTACGTAACAGCTGAAGACTGCTGCTGCGGCGTAAGAATGTTTGGAAAGATCGAATTTGACTTCAGCACTCAAGAATTTGGCGACTTTGATGACAGCAGATGGGCCGGCGGCCACCATGCTAGACTGCGTCTGGCATATGCTAGAGCTGATTACTGCGATTTTTTCCTGATTGCAGGCCAAGATTGGAGCAAATTCCAGAACATCGCTATCGGCGTACCTTATCACGATAGAAATGGCATGGACTTAGACATCGACAAGAACGGCTGGGCAGGTTGGAGCAAAACTCGTCAACCTCAAGTGTGCGTGGGATATAAATTGCCTGTTTCTATCTGCGGATGTGAAGCAGCTGACTTAGTTCTTTTGGCAGCCATAGAAAAAACGTTTCTAACGCTAGCTCCTTTCCAAGGCAATGGCGACTGCACTTCTATCGATTCTGGCGTCAATATTGGCCGTGTTATCGGAGAGCCAATTCAAGGTGGCGGCTTTGATCTGCCTTTGTTCGTCGGTAAAGCAGGATTCTATAACTACTTGCCATTCCAAGCTGAGATAGCTGTGGCTGGCACACGCAATAGAGTTATCCTAGCAGATAGAGTACCTAACTGCCCAGATAACGAAAGTCTATTTCCCGAAGGCGGACAAAGACACAGCTCCATCCATAAACATGGTGCATGGGCCGTTCAAGCGACAGTTCAAAGTGAATTCAATAACTTCACANNCAGATGGTCTGCAACGCTTTAACAATAACGAGTTTCCTGATGCTACTTTTGCTGCAGGTGACAACATCCGTATTCCTGGAGAATATGATGTTTTCCGTCCTTCGCTACACAACATCCGTTCCAACGGTTGGTATGTAGGCGGATACTACAAAACTAGCTTCCGTGCATGTGATGATACTGTCATAGGCGCTATCTATGGCCAAGACCGTGCTCGCCGCATAAACAACTCAGATTTCACACCAAGCGCTATTTACCGTGTATCAGAACAAGAAATCGCCTTCGATAATTCTCAAACACGTGTTGCTCAAAGACTAAGATCTTTAAATGTCAGCGTCACTCATAACTTCTGGTGCGATTGGCAAGTTGGAATCTTGTATAAGCGTTGGGACACAAAAGCCTTTAAAGCAGACTTCAGAAACAACGAAGACTTTGATGGGTTTTCAATACGTTCAGATGCTGAAAAAGGACACGTCTCTTTGGTTATGGCTTCTCTCTGGTACATTTTCTAGGACTATTCTTCAACTCTCTTCTAGTCTGAGTATCGCTTAAGATAAGCCGACTGGAGTGCACTTTGCTTACATAAGCCCGGCGGGCAACCAGCCGGGCTTATTTTGTTTTCACAATCATGCTTAGAAACTCACTATCACACTATGTTCTTTATTTGTTACAGTTTTAGCTTCTTTTTCAGGCACATTAATACTTCTTCCAAATGCATCAAGTTCAAGCCTAGTATAGTGTAAGCATCAAAATTGAGGATGAAAGCATCCTAT
>PLSG01000377.1 GCA_003164155.1 Parachlamydiaceae bacterium
TGTGTTTCTTTGCGTTAAAATTTCCTATGTTCTGTGACCGAAAGTTTTCGCTGTACAGGTGAATACAGCCTTTGCAACTGTCTCTTCTACGGTGCAGGCACATCCCGAAATCGAGATGTGCGCCAGCACCCTCAGTCAAAAGATCACGCCCGTTTCCCCAAACACGCGCGTCTGACTCCTATTCAGGCCCTCCGAACCAAACATGAGACCAGGAGTTCCGGAGCCGATTGACACATAAGAAGCCTCGGCTCGGATGAAGAAGATGTCTTTCTGATAAGTTGGCGTGATGGTGAACGACCAGGCATTGCTGCCAGGTCCGTTGATCAGGTTCGCCCCGCCACTGGAACTGATGTACTCGACGCGTCCCGAAAGGCTTAGTTCAGGTTTGAAACGATACATTAAAAGCAGCGCCGCCCCGCTCGTCGATCCCGATGGCGTCCAGCCGGGAACATTTGGAACACTTGTATATTGAATATAAGGACTGATCACCCATGCCCCTTTGGTACGTGTGTAGATTAGATTGTAGATTTGACTGTTGGCGAGCGTGACGGGGGCAACGAAGCTGTTAGCCCTGATTTTGCCAAAATAGTTACCCATTGCCACAGCCGACAGCGTATCTGAGTTCTTGAACGTGTAGGTGATTAGGGCGGAGGCGGACGTATAGTGGTCCGAATAGAAACCATCGTTCCATGAAACGGACGTCGCCCATGCATCTTTTGTAAAGTTAACCTGCACACCCTTCGTGACGGCGTTTTCCTGATTCCACAGGAGACCACGTTGGATGTTCAAATTTTCGAACGTGAACGTATACTCATCGCCCATCCGCGTGGGCAGGGCGCCGACATCCAAGCTGAATGCCGGGTTGAATACGAACCTCACAAAGCCCTGCTGGATAAAGCCGAACGTCGCGGGATCCACCTTTCGGGACTTGACATAGGGAACGCCGATCGCCGGCAAGGAATAGGCACCTGCTTGGATGAAGAACTGGATCGGTCCGTAGGTCTTGTTGATTATGACGGTGGCATTGGTGATGTCGCCATAGCCGATGGCGTTCTGTTTCCCAAAGAAATCTACGGCAGGATGGCTCTGCCAAAACCCTCCACCCGAAAGTACGCCAGTCACCATCAGCATACCGAACGGTCCTGCATTAAAAATCGCCGGGTTCGGATTTGCCGATAACGAGGCCGACATAGAGGGGTAGGGGGCTGGCGCAGCCTCAGGCGGAGTGGTTGGTGGGTTTTCGGCTGGCGCAGCCTCAGGCGGAGTGGTTGGTGGAATTTCGGCTGGCGTAGCCTCAGGCGGAGTGGTTGGTGGGTTTTCGGCTTGCGCGACGCCGGTGAGGCCGAGTGCTGTTATGCATGCGCAGAGAAAAAACTTTAGGCTCTTCATTTTCTACCTCCTTGTGGTATAGCAAAAACTCTTGTCAGCTCTGGTGCGAAGCTCCTGAAGAAGCATTATGAGCAAGGCTTCCCCTGTGGTGAATTAATTTATATAACGATCCCTGCGTATTTTTCAAGGAAAATATTTTTTTACTAGCATAAGGCTGTAATTGTGGGTGTGTTAACTAACGCCGAGAACCGGCCAGTTGACGATCACAGCGAACCAGCCACCCCTTGCAATCAGCCAGTATAGGGTGTCAATAAGTTAGGATCTTGTCGATTTCGATGGGCTTTTTGATGATTTTCAAAATATAGACCCATCGATAATAGCCCCTGCGCCTATGTCGATGGGCCTTCATTTTTATTTTGCAACTGTCGCGAAAGGGGTATGTTATTTAAAAACGAATTCCATAATGGAATAGTCGTCCAAAAAGGGACCTGGACCATTGAGATTCTGAGCGGCTTGAAGGATATAGGACAAGTCTGCAATCCCCTGTTGTTGAGGATTTTGGGTCAAGATATCTACAAATTCGCTCAATTGCAGCATGGTGCCGTCTGGCTTGCTAATCTCATAGACCCCATCGCTGATCACGTAAAGCTTGTTAAAAGTCCCTACCTCGCAGGTGCCGGTCCGATATTCGCTATCGGACATAGCCCCCACCATCATGCCTCCGGTAGTTAACTCAAAAACCTTAAAATCGGTAGCTGCATTTCCTGAAAAGAGGATGGCAGGAGGATGGCCACCACTGGAATAGGTGATCTGGCGTTTACGTACATTGTAGATGCCTAACCAAATGGAAAAGAGCATATTATTGTGCCTTTCCATCGGAAAACTTTCATTCAATGACGACAAAACGTCGCTTGGCCGCAAGAAATTGGTATTGGGGAGATTTTGGGCCCGCAAGATATTTACCACGGAAATGGACAAAAGAGCCGCTCCTATCCCATGACCGCACACGTCTATCAAGTAGAGGGCTAAATTGTCAGGATTCACCCAGTGATATCCAAAGGAGTCACCACCCAATTGTGTGGAAGGAATGAACATCCAAGAAGTTTTTACGAAGGCGTCGTCGAGTGGAGGAGGGATTAAAGTCCGCACATAATCAGCCGCCTCAGCAAGTTCTTGGCTGAGCGTGCTTTGGCTTTCGGCTAATTTTTCAAAAGCCTCATTGCGTTGCAGCAGGCGGATATAGCTATCTGAGTGGTAGCGGATGCGCGCAATCAATTCCAGCTTATTGGGAAGTTTGACCATATAGTCATTTGCGCCTAGGCCAAAAGCCTGAGCTTTGATCAAGGGATCCTCTTTACTTGAAAGGACAGCCAGAGGAATATCGCGCGTAGAAGGGTTGGCGCGAAACTGTTGGACGAGGACCAGCCCATCGACGTTGGGCATGACTAAATCTTGCAAGATCACGGTGGGCTGGCAATCGATAGCCTTTTGGATAGCTTTAGAAGGATCTGAGCAGGAATGGAAAACGATATCATGCTCTTCAGCTAGCATGCGTCGCACAGCTTCAATGATGATTAATTGATCGTCAATCACCAAAACAGTCACGGGATAATTGCGCAGGGCAGAGAGCGGATTAGTCGCATGAGAAATCGTCGCAGCGTCGATTTCCTTTAAAAAATTTGGTTCATTCATATCTAATTAGATCCCCTCACTGATTTAGCAAAGTATTTTAGTATTTCCGGAGCAATATCTGGCAAGGGAAAAATATCTACCTCAGCGCCGATGTCAATAGCTGCTTTGGGCATGCTATAAGAGACACATGTACTGGGATGCTCGGCAATGGTATACCAACCTTTCTTTTTCAAGGCTTTTAACCCGACAGCGCCATCCTTCCCCATTCCAGTCAGCAAAACGGCAACTGAAGAAGTTGGCCAATACATAGCGAGACTATTAAAAAAGATATCTACGGAAGGACGATAGACCAGCTCGATTGGATTGGGAGTGTATTCGAAACAGAGTTTTTTGTGGATCACCACATGATTGTTAGTGCCGGCCAAAAAGACTTTGCCTTTGGAAGGATATTTCCCATCTTTAATTACTTCCACAGGCAGAGATGTTTGTTTTCCCAGCCATTCGGCTAAAGCATCTGAAAACTTTTCATCTATATGCTGAATGACTACGACGGCCGCGTTGAGATCGCGAGGAAAGTCCGACAGTATCTTAGCTACAGCCTTAGGTCCACCTGTAGAAGCTCCAATGGCGATGAGCGGAAGATATTTTAATTCGTCTGAGATCTGCGTCTGAGGCACTTCAGCGGAAACGATCTTGCCGGTGAGCCTGCCCAAATTTTCGATTTTCCTAAGCAAATCTCCCGCACTTTTACTAAAATTCATGGTATCTAAGGCAGGAGTTTTTACGACATCCAAAGCTCCCAGCCCCATCGCCTCAAAGACTTTTGATACATTGCCCGCCAGACTGGAAGTGACGATCAGGATGGGGCACGGCGTGTTTTTCATAATCTGCCCGGTAGCTTCACTGCCATCCATTATGGGCATCAACAAATCCATCAAAATAACGTCGGGAAGATCCAAGGCGCATTTTTTGACGGCTTCTTGTCCATTGTAGGCCACCCAAGCGATGGTATATCTTTGATCGGCCGTAACAATGCGGCGCAATATTTCAACGACCATAACCATGTCATTCACAATTGCGATCCTCATAGATCTCCTAAAGCTAAAAGTCGATTTAAAAATCTACGCCGGTCCGATCAAGTCCATCACCGTATTGATCAGAGTTTCATCTTGAAAACTACTTTTTGTCAAATAATAGTTTGCACCAGCTTCTAAACCAAGCAGGCGATCTTCCTTGCGCTCTTTATAAGAGACAATCATTACCGGAATGGCTTGATACAGCGGATCGCCCTTAATTAAGCGCACGAGTTCAATACCATTCATTCTAGGCATGTCCACATCGGTGATGATCAGATCAAATTTATTTGAGCGGATGGTATTCCATCCATCCACGCCATTTACCGCCGTACTAACCTGATAACCACGGTTTTTAAGTAAGCGCGATTCCACTTCGCGCACGGTAATCGAATCATCGATAACCAACACATGCTTCTTTTTCTTCTCTTTATTTTCTACTTTAGGCTTGCCCACAGGGGTAAATGTCTGAAGATTTTTTCCCGAGATGATCTGATCTATCGAACGGATCATATCTTCGATATCGACCACTAAAATAGGAGCGCCGGTCTCTGTAAAGGCCCCGCAGCTAATATTGGGAACTTTGCTGAGGCGAGGATCCAGCTCTTTTACTACCAGCTCTCTTTCGCCAAGGAAAGCATCGACTAATACCCCATAGGTATTTGCGCGATCGCTAAAAACCACCACAGGGGAGAATGATTTGATTTCTTGGCCACTTCCGAGCTCCAATATCTGACTAGCCAAGATGAGACCGATATTTTGACCTTCGACATTAAAGTATTGCCGATTCCCTATGAGCTGAACATCTTGCTTAGAGATAATCAGGGCGCGATCGATGCGCGCCAGAGGAAAAGCATAAGGTTCGCCTCTTATTTCGACTACGAGGGCGCGGATGACAGACAAGGTAAGAGGCAGACGCAAGTTAAAAGTGGTGCCCCTCCCCTTTTCGGTATAGATATTCACTACGCCGCCGACTTCTTGAACAATGGTGTGGACGACATCCAAACCGACCCCTCTACCCGAGATTTCAGAAACCCTTTGAGCAGTTGAAAATCCCGGGAGAAATAAAAATTCTAAGAGTTCAGCTTCGCTCAATGCAGCGGCGATATCTTCGGTTGTGAACTTTTTCTTTACAACGATTTTGCGCAGATTTTCANNCCGGGGTTTCGATCCCATGATCGACGCAGTTGCGCAGTATGTGGTTTAGGGGGGCTTCCAATTTTTCCAAGATTTCGCGATCGACAGGTGTGGTGGCGCCAGATATTTTGAGCTTTGCCTTTTTATTCAAATGGTGTGCGGTATCCCTTACCAGGCGGGGAAGAAGTTCAGCTCCATCTGAAAAAGGACGCATGCGGCTATCGATGACTTCTCTGTAAAGCTGATCTGAGAGGCTCACATGCCTTCTGGTAAACAATTCCAATTTAGCCAGACAGTCGTTGAGGTTTTGCTGGCTAAGCTCAAATTGCTGGTGCAAATCTACCAGATAGCCTTGGGCTAGTTCTTTAGTGGCCTTTTCTTTTAGCAGACTATATTCGTCAAACTTTTCTTCCAAATTATTTAACACTAAAGAAGAGGCGTTGAGCTCCTTTTTCAGGTGCATCAGAGTCTCCAATAATTCACTCAGAAAGCGCGATTCCACTAAAGATTCACCTGCCAATCCCATCAGGCGATTTAAGTTTTCGGCTGAAACTCTGACAAACCGCTCTTTGACCGCAGGTTTTAAGACCTTGGCTGCTTCAACAGGCTTAGCCTCTACAGACACTTTGGGAGGCTGTTGAACGAAGGCCGGTGGGGCACTGGCCTGAGCGGAAGAAAAGACCTTTCCCCTTTGTAAGATAGGCAAAGCTACCCTTTCAGAAGTTTCGCTTCTTTGATTTGAAATCTCAGTTTTAGATTTAACAAAGTTAGCTCCAAAACTCGCTGCTAGCCCTTTTGGTTCAGAGACGCCAACTAAAGCCTTATTGGAAATCGATTTCAGGGCAATCAGCAGTTCATGAATGGTTTTGACTCCCCCTTCGAGCCATAAGCCAAGTTCAGATCCATCGATCTTCCCCAAGGCACTCAAAAAATCCACACATTTTAATAATACATCGATTTGCTCGTTTGTAATGGAAAGGAGATCGTTTTGTGCAGAAACAAAACAATCCTCCATCAAATGCGTAATATTGACCACCCCTAACAAATTGACCACCCGCGCGGCACCTTTAATGGAGTGCGCCGCGCGCATGAGCAGATCCAAAGTCTTCTTATTCTTGGGATCTTCTTCCAGTTCGACAAGCCCTGAACTGAGAATGGCTGTTTGGTTTTCAATTTCCATGCGAAAGAGGTCGATCAAAGAGGCATCAAATTGAGTGAGTTCTGCCTCAGAGGGTAATTCCATCGAAGCTTCGCTCTTTTGCGGCGCCAATGCTTCCTTAGCTAAAGGCACAAAGGGAGGAATAGGTGTGGTGGATAGCGGCTCGACGGGCTTAGGTGCAGCGGAGGAAAGGCTTGCCTTTACCGCCGCAGGCAAAGAGATTGTGTCAGCGGGGATAGCTGGATTGGCTGTTGCAGTTGACGCTAATGTCGCGGATATAGGCGAGGCTGGAAGAGGAGATATAAAGGAGGAAGAAGGAGTTTGGACTGGTGAGGAAGCCACAGGGATGGCTGTTTGGTTGGCAATGCCCTTTAGCGAAGTCATCAATGCCTGCATTACAGGGATTTTTTCCTCCAACCAACTAGGAAGTTGTTCCGCCTCAACGCCTCTTAAAGCCGTCAAAAAATCGATGGTTTTTAATAGGAGATCAATTTGCTCTGTCGACGGATTTACTCCGCTGACCTGAATGCACACAAAGCAATCTTCCATTAAATGGACGATCTCAACAATGGCCTTTAAATTGACAATTCTTGCCGAGCTTTTAATGGAATGGGCAGAGCGCATAAGCGTTTCAAGGATTCTTTTATCTTGGGGCTCGGCTTCTAGTTCGATGAGCGATTTGCTGAGGACAGAAGTTTCATTTTCAAGCTCCATGCGGAACAAATCGATCAATGATTTATCGAATTGGATCATTTTATCTATGGATTCTTGTTCCTTCTGTGAAGGCAGGACTTCCTTGGGAGGAGTTGACTGTTTTTGGGTGCCGGCTTTGGCTATGGATTGAAGAGCTGAGGCTTGCTCGATGATGGCCGCCACGAAAGGCTGTTTTAATATTTCTGGGATATCGTCTTGGGGAGCTCCCGCAATGGATCTCAAAAGATCCTCGATCTGCATAAAGAGCGCAATATTTTCCTTTTGGAAAACAAATTGACCTTCTCTGGCATGTAGAAAACAATCCTCCATGCACCTAACCAAGCTCACCAAGTGATCCAGTCGAACAATTTTGGTAGCGTTTTTCATGGCATGCACAATTCTTAAAAGCGTCGAGAAATCAAAAGGCTGGGAGAGGTCGCTTTCATTGAACTCTACTAAGGCTTTTTTAAATAGCTCAGTCTGCGTCTTCATTTCTGACTGAAATAAATCCATGAAGGAAGCATTACCGAGATCGAGACTATCGTCTTGCATCACTATAGACTCCTTTCAGACTGGTAAATATTAGTCCTTCGTCAAGATATCCAATCGTTTTATCATCGATATAGGCTACGCCCTTGACAAAATTAGATGAAGACTTGGTAACAGTGACCGGGACGTTTTCGATGTCGGCTAGATTGTATTTTTGCACGCCCAAAATCTCATCGACTGGAAAAACCCACACACCCGAATCGCTTTCCACAGCCATCAAGGTCTGCACCACTGTCTTAGCGATACCAAAAGAACCCAAAGATCCAGCCGCGGTGGAAGGATCGGCCAGCACGACCCCGAGCAATTGATGCAAAGAGATGCAAAGCCTAATTTGACCTCGCACGTTTACAATTCCCAATAAAATGGGATCATGGTGACATGGCACGTGATGGAGTATTGTTTGGCTGTCGATCACATGAGAAAAGATCGTGGTGGGAAAGGCAAACCATTCTTTACCTAAGCGAAAAATGAGCAAGGNNTTTCAGCTTTTCCTCCCAATTTCTCTTTAGTCAAAAAGATGGTCCATTCCACGATATACTCTTCTGGAGCGGGGCGATTTAACAATTCTGTAGCCGCACAAGTTCCCTCGGCAATTTTTTTAGCTGCTGCCAGGTCCATCTCCTCTGCTTGGTGCGAACTCACTTCTTTGTCCATACCCGCTTCTTTGCCTGTGCCATAAATTTTCTTTTTCATAAGTCTCTCGTAGATGTTCAAAGACCTTCTGAAGGATTCAGATTAGTTAAGTCTTGCCTTTCGGAAAGCTTTTTTAATCTTTTTTTTAAAATTCCCATTTTTTCTTCATCACCCTGATTTTCAGCCAACAGCAATAAACACATCAAAGCCTCGGAGTGCGTCGGCTGCAAATAGACGGCTTTTTCGAATGCTTTTTGCGCTAGGTCATCTCTATTTGCGGCTTGATGAATGATTCCCAGAGTAAAATACCCCTCAGCATCATNNTAAGGTAGGCTCTTGGGAGAACTTAGCGGCTTCGGCAATTGGTATAGGCCCGATAGACCCAGACTTTTTTTTGTGAATTTTGGGATTTTTACTTCCTATAGCGGCAGTCTTCTTGCTGTTTTTTTTGCCTGCCTCCTCTTTTTGGAAGATGCAAGCTTTCTGATCGGCTCTGACAAAGCCACATCCCTTAATTAAGGAAGCTTCCGGATGCGCCAAAATCAAAATGCCATCGCTTTGCAGAAGGCGATGAAAGGTGCTGAATAAAGCGCAGCGCGCCGCTAAGTTGAGGTAAGTCAGCAGATAACGGCAAAAGATAACATCATATAAGGGTCGTTTTTCCCATAATTGCACATCGGCGACATTTCCCTGAAAAAAGTGTACGGCCTGCCTAACAGATTCCTTTAAAAGGAATCTCTGCTCAATTTTCTCAAAATAAGCATGGATGTAACTCCGATTCTTGAGTCTAAAGGAATTTTTGCTATAAATCCCCTTTTTGGCCTTTGCAAGGGAATGGAAGCTAATATCTATAGCCTCAATTTCATATAGGTCTGCTGGCACCTGCATATTAAATAAGGTCATGGCGATGGAATAAGGCTCTTCGCCAGTTGAACAAGCCACACTGAGCAGGCGGAGCTTTCTATCCCGCAAAATTTTCAATTTTTCTTGTACGTAGTGCTCCAAAAAATGAAAAGCATCATTTTCTCGAAAAAACCACGTTTCTGGCACAACCAGCTCTTCAATCAAGGCTTGTTTTTCCTCGAGGGAGCTTTTTAAAAGTGTGGTATAGGTCCCAGTATCTTGCAGATCCAAAACCTCCAAGCGCGCAGCAAGAGCCCTTTGCCAGTCGGCATGGCTTTTAGAAGCGGGGTCAATACCTATATTGCCGCTAAATAGCAGCTTAATTTCTTCGATGGCTGGCGAATTCATAGCTGTAATTCCATCGCTTCATCGTAGAGGTTGTTTTTCAAGGCGGTAAATAATTTTTCATCATTGATCATCTGGGTCACAGTCCCATGGCCGTCTGTGCTGATGCCATCGAGAAAGGGAGCTTGCTCCACATGGATCTGGGGGTCTATGAAATCACTTGCCTCGCGATCTATAGTCTCTGTCAACTTTTCAACGCGCAGCCCCAGATGGTAGGACTTTTTATCTGAAAAATTGAATTTGAATAGGATAATCCGCGTATGCATGCAATTTGAACAATCTTGTTTTTGCAGCAGCTGGCAGAGGTCAATCACAGGTATAGGCAATCCCCCATAATTCAAGATTCCGGAGATATAATGCGGAGAAAAAGGGATTTTCTTCAATAGCACCGCAGGAATGACCTCTAAGACGTTGTTTGTTTTAATGGCGTATCTGTCGCTTTTTACATATACGAGGAACATCAGCATCGGGTTTTCTCCTACTCAATTTCGGAAAATTTAACACTAAGACTCAAGGCCCCCGAATATCGGGGGGGATGAAGGCAATGATGAGGATTGTCCCCCTAAAAGGGGTGCAGGCTATGTTATAATAAGCACAGTTTTTGCCACATCTGCAATAGATGCCCTTACACCATTTCATTAACGTCTTTTAAATGCCCCCCTTTCAGGGCATAGGCATCAATCTAAGAAAATCGTT
>PLSG01000044.1 GCA_003164155.1 Parachlamydiaceae bacterium
TTTTTTTATCACAGAGAACACAGAGAGGGGGGGGCCCCTACCGAGACAGCGATAAGGCAGTTTAATTTCTCACCCTCCAGTTCCTTCGAAGATGTGAATAGTTACGATTTAACGAATTATATACCACAAGGATTTTAAATGGCTTCTAGCTTGAGCACAGACTCTTCTAACATTCCTACTATCATAGGCAATTCCAGCAACACCACTTTCCCCTCCCGGACGCCTACCATAAAATCGGAAATTAGATCTCAAAATGGAAAAGCCGTATGGATCGTGAAAGATTTTTCGAAATTAGACAATCAGCCTGAATTCCGATTAGTTTCCCCTGAATTTTTCATGGCAAAAACCTGGTGGGTCATGCATTTGTATCCCAACGGAGGTGGTCGAGCCGATAAAGCCTCTTCTGATGGCCACATCTCACTTTATTTATATGCTACAAGAAAGCCCGTCAAAGCCCTTTATTCACTTGCTCTATTAAAGCCAAAAGCAAAACCTGCTTCTGCAGCCGCNNCTCCTACTTTAACTACTTCCACAGCACCCACTGAACCCCAATCTTCTTCAAAAGCTTCCCCTGTAGGCAGCGCAAAAGAAGAACTTGTTAAAAAAGCTGCTGAAAAAATTCATGGCGCCGTAGCTGAGAAAATGAGTCTTTTGCATATCTCTCACGGCACATGCAAAAGCTTTGAAACCATAAATGAAGGTTTTGGATTTTTAAAATTTTACCCTCGCCAAAAACTCAAAGACGAAGGAATTTTAGATGAATTGTGCCTAGAAGCCTTTGTTTCAGTAGAGCCTGGCGCGCATTACTTCCCAGGCCCAGAACCTAAAAGACTACGCTTATCCGGACTTACTCGACACTGCACTGATTTTACTAAAGCTTTCATGCAAAGAGATCAAAATGGCGAGGCATCTCTTACCTTGAGAGGTAGTATAGACAAGTTTATAAAAGTAGTAAAAGTAGATAGATTTATATTAAAAACCCGTAGCCCTCTTTTGGATGGTTTACTGAAAAATGACCAAAATCCCATTCTTGACGTAGACGTATCTGATTGGTGCACATTCATGGAAATGTTGCGCTTCATTTACACTGGAGAATGCAATCTTGCGAGAGTGATAGCGGGAAATGCTTCTATAGAGGAAAATGCTTTTTTAGAGGTCACACCTCCATTAAAATCAAGCCAGGACGAGGCTGCGCCTAAAGCAGAATCTGAAGAAAAATCTCAAGCGATGAAGCCTGAAGATCAGGTTATGGAGCCTGAAGATGAGGCTACTGAGGCGGAAGACAAAGCATTTGGAGCGGCTAGACGCTTTGAACAAGCATCCTATACTTGGCAACAAGAGAATTTAGAAGCCATTCTTGAGAGTTTGTCTGATGACACAGATGGATTGGCAGCCTTCAAATTGTTGGCTATGTCTGATAGATTTCAGGTAAAGGAACTTCGAGATAGCTGCGCCTTTTTTTTAAGAGACACATTAACGCCCCTCAACGCTCTGGAACGATTTACAGCGTCTTCTCTGTATGGCAACGAAGACTTAAAGGCTGCGTGTTTAAAATACATAGTAGATCTTCCTTCATATTATAGAACTCCCCAGGAATTTACCAATAGGTTATCTAAGCTTCCAGTACCACTGTTAATGCAATTGATGGTTGCCATAGAAGCAGCAGCTGTGCAGCAACAAGCAATAGCAATGGCACAAGCACTAGGCGTTCCTATTCCTGCGCATATAGCAATAGGTATTCCTCCTCCCGCGCCACTCGGTCATGCACCACCTCTTGCTCCTCTTCCTGCTGCCGTTCCTGCTCCCCCTCAGCCTTAGCCCATATATGCAACCTCTCCAACAGGTAGGTGTTTGAATGCTTCGACTACTCAAGGGGAGGTGATAAAGGTTGTAAATAACATAAACAATTTCCGCCAGGTCTAAAGATTGGCGATTTATATAATATTATGAGGATTTCAAATGGTTGCTCCCGTTTTCTCAGGCACTTCTAGTAGTTTTGGTAGCTCCAGTAGCTCTAGTAGCTTTAGTAACCCTATTAATGTCACTTTTCCTCACGGTTTTTCATCTTCCCTTATCCCTGATACCACCGTAAGCTCGGAAATTAAATCTAGAAAGGCAGCTACTTTATGGACTGTGAAAAATTTTCCATTACTGGATGCTACGCCTGGACGTTGTATCTTTTCTCCTGAATTTTTCATGGGAAAGATCTTCTGGAAACTGCAGCTGTTTCCTGGTGGAGGTGGTCAAAATGACGGGGCGTCTTCCGAAGGTCATGCTTCATTATATTTATTTGCTACGCGACAGCCCGTTAAAGCCAAGTATTCCCTAGCTCTATTAAAACCTATGCAAAATGTCGTCAAAAAAATAGAGGATGCATCTGATGTATTGTATGTCCGTGACGGCAGCACCAAAAACTTTGCCACCCCATTTGAAGGCCAGGGATTTTTTAAGTTCTACTTGCGAGAAACTTTGTTAAAAAATTGGCCCCTTGGGACTGACATAGATATAGAAGTCAATGTAGACATTATTACAGGTTCTCAAGAGCTTTCAGATCCGCACACCCCCTGTGCGGGACGACACTTATCAAGCCGTGACCAACACCGCAAGGATTTTGCTAAGGCTTTTATGATGAGAGATAAAGATGGCGATGTGTCTCTTACCTTAAAGGGTGTTAACGACAAGCTTATAAAAGCGGATAGCTTTATATTAAAAAATTGCAATCCTTATTTTAGTGAAATTCTCGCGAAGGATAAAGAAATTACTCTCAAGGTTTCCGATTGCGACGCATTCGAGGCCATGTTGCGCTTCATGTACGAAGGAGCTTTCGATTTAACGGAGTGGATAAAGAATGGTACTTTTTCTGCGGTGAAGCCTCAGAGTGAATTTGAGAGCAGGAACAAAGAGAAGTCCACATTCAAAGAAACCCCTGAAAGCAAGGAAGAGGCAAAGTCAGAAGATAGGAAAATGGAGCCTGAAGACGGCGCAGCAGAAGCAGAAGATAAAACAAGAGATGAAGTTATAGCTCATGAACAAGCATGCTATGATTGGCAACAGAAGAATTTACAGACAGTGCTTAAAATTTTGTCTAATGACG
>PLSG01000384.1 GCA_003164155.1 Parachlamydiaceae bacterium
GTGCCGCTGGGCGCGCATCTAAATGTGGGTTTAGGATTAGCCGGGGGGATGCTTGCCGCAGGCGCTCTGTGGAAAACATTTGCCACAGACGAAGGCGGATCTGGCAATGCGCATGGCATGCGATTTGCCATCAAGCACGCCAAGGAAGTGCTCAGTATGGTAAACAACCCGGGTTTTAACACTTTCCTTTTGGGGCTGGTATTTAAAAATCCGGCTGAAGCTCAAAGCATACCCCTTGAAACGCAGCAAAAAATGACTTCTACCGTAAAACTGATTCTCTTGGTCACCTCTTTAGCCATCGTGTATAAAGCTGAAACTGGATATCTGACAGATGTTGAGATTGGGGATTTGCTTAGTGGGAAAATGACTGTATTAGAAGACGATCCGCTGCGCCCTACACTGATGTCCATTCATGACATTCTCGCTACCCTGCCGCCCGAAAGCAAAGCTCAGGTACTTATGGGATTGCTGTCCTATGTCAATGATAACCCGCATATGGATGATTTGCTGAATGTTGGTCACTCGTTTGAGCAAATCAACCGCATAATAGAAGCCTAAAAAGGGCTTAAAAAGAAGGGATGGACTGAGCAGGACTCGAACCTGCGACCACCCGCTTAGAAGGCGGGTGCTCTATCCACTGAGCTATCAGTCCGTGGTAAATACAACACATCAGCATATTACTCTTTGCCACGCTTAATTTTCAAGTGCATATTTTGGCTTTATGCACCTTTCCTGTCGAAATTTTGGGCGAAAAGGTGCATAAAGCCTATACTTCAAAGCAGCCCTACTTTCTCTCTACGCAGATCAGCGAGAGGGATTGCTCTATAGCGGTTTTTCTATAGGCATGCTTGGTTTCCTCAAGGATAGTCTCGACAAGTTGTTGAGGTGTGGCGTGCAGGTTATCGGTAAGCACGCGCTGCAGATCTTGTTCAGTGAATTTTTCATGCCCATCTTTATGTGGCATAGGCATAAAAGTGCATAGGAGCAATTTATCATGCGAAAGCAAGGGCCTCTCTAATTCAGTAAAAGTGGTTTCTGGATCGATACCCAAAGCAATATTATCTGAGTTGAGCTTAATGACTGTTTTTGCTTCGCTAGAAATCCACCACAGGCCACTATAGCCGCACGAAATAAAACGCAGCTGATTTGTGCGCGGCATAAGCGTCAGATAGCTCAGCACAAAAGGCGCTTCCAAAGGATCGGCGGATATAAGGGTGTTTAAGCGCACGATCAGTTCTTTTGGATCGACAATTTCCTTAGACAGGGATTTTATCATCCCCCGCAACATAGCCGTATACACAATACCCTCTACGCCTTTGGTGGCAGACTCACCCAAAACTATGCCATAAGCTCCATCGGGAAGCTCAAAGAAGTCATAATAAACGCCTATGACCTGAAGTCCTTCGTACGTGGCCAGCCCTATTTCCATATCCTTCCAAGAAGGGGGAACTGCAGGGTGCATAGAACGCTGTACGGAATTCAGATGGGAATATAACTCGCCTAACTTATCACCACCTTTTTTCTCGGATTCCAAAGTGGAAGAAGACAAATACTTGGAAAGCTCTTGAATGAAATCTACAATGTCTTCATAGCGATCTTGCGGTTTTGGTTGCAGGGCTTTGGAGATAATGGAGCGGACGCCCTGGGGAAGTAAGGGAAAATTAAATTGCCCTTGGCATGGCTTGCCCAAGATGAGTTCATAGCCAATCACGCCCAGAGAATAGATATCCGAAGCATAGGAGGCCGCTGCGGGATTAGAGCGCTGTTCAGGGCTGAGATAAGGCGTTCTTTTCTGCAGGGCCCTTTGATCGGCACTAAAAGTTGAGCTTTCTGTGAGCTCGGCAATGCCAAAATCAACCAACTTAACCTCTTCGGCCTCATTGATTAAGATATTATCGGGGTTTAAGTCAGCGTGCACAATCCCGTGACCATGCAGATGCCCCAATGCTTTTCCGATGCTCAATGTAATCTGAATAGCTTTTTTAAGGGGCAAGGGACTGCCTTGGATAAACTCCCACAAGGGAATGCCTGCAATATACTCTGTAGCTAAGTAGAGTCCCCCTTCCCAGACACCTTCCCCGTAAAGTTTTACAATATTTGGATGACTGGTGATAGAAATAATATGCACTTCATTGAGGAACTTATCGACCATTTCTGGCCTGGAAATGCTCTTAGAGGGGAGAACTTTTATAGTCAAAGGATTGCCTGTGGCTTCATCGGTACCTAGATAAATCAGACACCCCTTGCGTTCCTCCAAGAAGCTATCGATTTTATAAGGTCCCACGCGTTTAGGCATATGCAAAGGATTAATCATAAATACACTCTTCTGTACTATTCTCTGGTGTGCTTATCTCTGGTGTGCTTATACTGTAAGCTTGCGAATCCATTTCTGGGGCACACAATGCTGGCAGGCAACCTTCCTCTGCAGGCTGAAAAGGGTCGACCTGCCACCCCCCGCCGAGCGCCCTATAGAGGACCACTAAATCTTCAAATAGACTGCGCAGGCTTTGCATATAATCTTCCATGGCGAGCAGCCAGGTGCGTTGCGCTTCTAATACTGAAAGGAAATCCGTAAGACCATGTAGATGCAAATCTAAGGCAAGATCATTAGCCTGCTTATGATTCTCCGCGGCTTCTTTCAAATCTCGGTTATGCACAAGTTCCAGGCTAAAAGACACTAAGGAATTCTCCACTTCTTCCAAAGAATTCAACACCACATCCCAATAGTGCAGCAAGGCCTGCTTTTGGCGGGCATTTTGGGCGCGGAGATTGGCTTTCAGCCGTCCGGCATTGAAAATAGGCAAAGTAACCACTGGGTTAACCTGCCACATTTGGCTTGTACCTAACGTCAATGCATTTAGGAAATTGCTGTTCCATCCCCCTTGCCCAGTAAAAGACAAGCGCGGAAAGAATTCGGCTACAGCTACACCTATGCGTTCTGTCGAGGCAGCCAACTCCCTTTCGGCCTGCCGAATATCTGGGCGACGCAGCAAAAGCTCCGACGGTATTCCAATGGGAATATCTAAAGGCAGCTCTGGGAGGGGAACTTTTACGGCCAATAACTCGCGCAAGGCATTGGGCTGGTAACCGAGCAATACCGCCAGGCGGTGCATGGATCTGACCAATTGTGTTTCCAGCACGGGCAACCTAGCACGCGTGGTAGCTACCTGGGCATTCGCTCTGACCGAGTCGAAGTAAGTAGAAAGACCCGCCTCAAATCTGCTAGCAACTACTGTAGCGGTGCTGGACTGGGACTCGAGGCTATTGCTGACAATGCTGTACAACTCTTGCAGTGTGCGCACCTCAAAATAGTAGCGGGCTACATCGCCATATAAAGTGACTAGGATATCTCTTTGATGGTCCTGCAGGCTCTGCGTATCGGCCATCAGCGCCGCAATCTCTAGGCTGGTGTGTCCAAAGAGATCAACCTCCCATGAAACATCAAATTCAAAATCGAAAATCTCCTGTTCCCGACCTATTTTCAAAGTAGGAGGCAGAAAAGACAACAAGCCCACATCCAAAGTCGCGAACGAAAGAAGCTCGTCCACATAATACCCCTTGCCCCTGACCTCAGGCAGCAAATCCGCACTCTTCATGCGGCTGGTAGCGCGCGCTTCCAGGATGCGGTATGCAGCTATTTGCACGTTGAGGTTCTGATGGGCGGCATAGCCGATCAGTTGGTTTAAAAGGGGATCGTTAAATAATTTCCACCATTGGAGGGTGTCCATGTCCCCTTGGTTAATGCGGGAATCCAGTTTGTCGTGCGGATCCTTCCAAGTTTCCGTCAGCTCGGCACAAGGGCGTTGATAGGTGGGGCCTACCTTGCAGCCAGTCACCGCCAGGCCTAAAGCTAACCAGGGAAGCATCAAACGAAAATAATGGCGAATCATTGCGCTTGCCTATCAGCTTGTGGAATATAGTTGGCCTCCGACTCGATAAAGACATCCATCATCTGCCCTGGATAGATAGGGAGATCGCCCCTGGGGAAGCTGTAGATGACTTGCATCACGCGGGTATCCACTCTTTCCGTATCCTCTCCGGTGAAGCTCTTTTTAGGGATGACAAACGGTTCGATGTGATTAAACTCCAAAGGGGTAGTGATCGAAGAGTTTCCCCTCAAGATGGCAAAGGCCGCCGTCCCGGCTTTTAAACGCCATATGTCCATATCGTCGATGTTTACGCGCAGATGCAAGGGATCTAGATTGCCCACGATCATCAAAGANNCGGATCCAGATTGCCTACGATCATCAAAGAAGTTTGGTAGGCACCTCTTGGCTGAGTGAACTCCCCCACGCGGATCTCAATTTGAAGCACTTGACCCTCCACAGGCGAGCGCACAATCAAGCGTTCGAGGTCAATTTCCGCCGAGGCCAACCTAGCTTTAGCCACATCGACATCGGATTGAGCTATGTCCAGGTCTGGCTGCCAGGTACCGGCTTTAAGCTTATTTAAATCACCCTCGGCCTGCAAAAGCCTGGCTTCGGCAGACAACACGGCATACTTGCGCCTATTCATATCTTCGGTGCTGATGGCGCGCTTGTCGGAAAGATTATCAGCTAATTGGAGTTGGGCTTTTGCTTCTCCCAAACCAGCTTGGGCCACCTCTAAAGCGGCCTCTAAAGGGGGGATATCTTCGGGACGCGGGGACAACTTGAGTTTTTCAAGTTTTAGTACCGCGTTTTCTAAAGATTCCTTTTGCACATCTCTTTCAGCTACCAGATCGCGATCTTCCAGCTGAAATAGCTTGTCCCCCACATTGATCTTGTCGCCCACACGCACAAATATTTCGCTGACAATCCTCGATTCGGGCGATCCCACGTAAATGTTATAAGTGTTGGCTTCCACAATCCCCTCACCGGCAATGTTATGCTGAAAGGGGGAGCGGGGCGGCACGCGCATGAGTGGCGGAACAGGCGCTTCTCTGGTGGTTTGGATGGCCGATGCCAAGGTCACTCCAAAGGCAATTAGCGCCACTATCAAAAGAGAAACATAGTACTTCATTATCATAAAATAGCGTCAAGCCTCATCTTCTGGTTTGGTGATGGCCTCTACCTTTCCATCATTCATCTTAGCAATCCGATCGGCAAATTTGTAAATCCGTTTGTCATGGGTCACGATAATGATCGTGCGTTCTGACGTTAAAGCCACCTCGCGAAACAAGGTCATGATCCTTAAGCCCGATACTTGATCAAGAGCACTTGTGGGCTCGTCGCAAATAATCAAAGGGGGATCGTGTATCAAAGCCCGGCCAATGGCCACGCGCTGTTGCTGACCGCCCGAAATCTGATTGGGGTAAGTATTATCCCGTTTATTCAAACCAAGTCGCATCAACATGGCATGTGCGCGCTCCAAAGACTGCTTATAGGGAAAGCCTTGGATGAGCAAAGGCATGGCAATATTTTCGGCGATAGTCAATGCCGGTATGAGATTTACCCCTTGGAATACAAAGCCCATATTCTTGCCGCGAAAGCTGATCAGATCATTATCTGTCAAAGATTTCAAATCTTGTGAATAAATCGTCAACTGCCCTTCATCTTGCTTCAAAATGCCTGAAATAATGGAGAGCAGCGTGGTTTTGCCGCAGCCGGATGGGCCGGCAATCATCAGCATTTCTCCTTTGTAGATTTGGAGGTCGACGGAGCGCAGCGCCAGCATCTTAGTGGCCCCTTCTCCAAAGCTCTTACAAAGGGCAGAACAATTTATTGCCACTTCATTCATGCGTTCATCCTCTAAACACCTGTGCAGGCTCTAACCGCATCACCTTGGACACGCTAATGGCTGCCGAAAGCAAGCATATGCAAAAAACAGCCCCACCACTAAAAACGAGCAGCTGCCAGGGCAGCTTAAAGGCCAAGACGTATTCACTGGTAAAAAAGCCCGCCAGGCAAGCCAGACCGACGCCCAGCCCAAATCCTAAAATGCCCACCGAAAGCGCCTGAAAGATGATCATGCTGGCCAATAACCTTTTGGTGGCCCCCATAGCCTTCAAGACGGCAAAGTAACGCAAATTTTCCATCGTAAAGTTGTAAAAGAGCATACCCACGATGAATACCCCTAAAAAGAAGCCAAATCCCACCGTGGCTCCAAAGTTAACCAAGATGCCCCCCGAGACGAAGTCTTTGATGAATCGCCAGCGCATTTCAGCGCGGGTTAGGGCGCGAAAACCGGTAATGGCTTCGATGCGCTCAGCCAGTATCTTGGGATCTTCGCCAGGCTTGCCATTGACCACAACAAACGAGGACTGATTAGGGTCTAAGGGGAAAAAAGTGTGCATGCGGCTGATGGTTGTAAAGAGAATGGGAAAATTAAAGAATGGCACCGTCGTCTTGGCTATGCCCACCGCCTGTGCATAATGGTCGTTTAGTTCAAACCAATCCCCCGTTTTTAGCGGTATCTTTCCGTGAGGAGTCGGTTTTGCCAAAAAATCGATGGAACCTAGATAATCTACAATCACAGCATTGGGAAGGTCTAGATCGGACACTTGGCCATCCAGCATTTTCTGGGGAGCGCCTACGAGGGTCTCATCGTCCACGGCCACTAGCTCGCAAGACACATTAGTACCATCGTGTAAGCGAACTGTCACAATCTGAATAATTAAGGGAGAAGCCCACTCGACGCCGCTTACGCCTCTGATTCTCTCTAAAATGAAGTGCTTGATTTTCCCTGGTTGGGAAACTTCACGCGTATAGGGGTTCATCACCCATACATTGCCATTGGGGGTATTAGTGAGTATCCGATAGGCACGGGAAGTCATCCCCAAAAAAATACCCCCTTGTTGGGTGATGAGGAATGTGGCAAAGCAGATGCCCAGCACTATTCCCACGTATTTACCCTTGTCGCCAATCAGCATTTTGAGAGCCAGCAATATCATAGTCAACTTTTTTTTATGGTTAAGTCGTGATTACATAACTTCCCATGTATTTATGACAAGCACAATTCGCAAATAGCCTACAAAATTTCTAAAAAACCATTCCTAGAAAGCCCTTCAGAGCACCCAAAAGAAATTAAATTTTTAGCTAGACCTGCTTTTGGTCATTCAATTTAAAAAAAATAAACGCAAAGAC
>PLSG01000336.1 GCA_003164155.1 Parachlamydiaceae bacterium
ATTTTTTGGACGAAATTAAACCAATAGCCGCTTTGGCTAGCTGCTTCGCGGATTTGGCATGTAACCTTACCGCCGCAACATTTCATAAGGGGCCAAAGGAACATAAAAACTGTCCCTGTGGTCCTTTTTTCCAAATAAAGTCACTTCTCTGCAAAAGCTTCATAGGGCTTCGCAGGCGGGAGCTTTCTCTCAGTACTTGCTGCAGGAGCTATTTTGGAGCGGCTACAACAGCAAAGGCGCCTCCAAAGACTGCATATTCTGGCACAACGAGACACCTGGCGCTCTGACATAGATTTTCGTTGAGAATGAAACGCGAACGTTCGACGAACTGGAGGAGATGAAGGTGAAGATAGCGTCGGAGAAGCCGGCGAAGCTGGAGCTGAAGAGGAAGTTAAGTCACTCTTCGCCGAAGTCTTTGTCTCACAGGGATTGGAAGGGGAAGACGGAGAACATTGCGTAGGAGATTGCACAGAGGAATTCAAATCTGGCGATAGCGGAGCACAAGAAGAGGAGATAGCGGAAGAACCAGACAAAGGGGAAGCTGGCGAAGCCACGAGCGACTGCTCAGAAAGACTAATTTCCACATTTGATCTATGCTCATAAATGGTGATGCGCAGCTCTGGTTCGACTATCGGCGGCCGCAACTCACAGACCAAGCTAGGGGCTAGCAAGGCAGATCTAGGCTGCGTGCGCGATGGAGAAAGAGGAGGCGAAGCAGGAGAGAGCAAGGGACTAAACGGCGCCGGCGAATGCGCAGTTCTGCTAACTCTTGGAGAAGGAGGTTTGGGGATTTGAAGATAAAACTTCCTATGAAAAACTTCCAGCATCTCATCGTTAGCTGTTTCAAGGGCAAGGGAGGGAGGAGTCTGACCATTTTGGTTCTTAACACTAACAATTGCTCCTCTATTGCAGAAAAAGGAGACCATAGACACATCTTCATGGCGCACGGCAACATGTAAAGGGGTATTGCCTTCCTCATCTAGAGCATCTCTATCGGCGCCCCACCTCAACAAGAGATCTGCAACTTCGGGATTAGTACAACCGTGTAGTAGCGTCCGGTTTTTTGCAAAACGCATAGAGACATCCGAACCGGCGTTGAGCGCCACCTGAACCATCATTGCTTGTAAATCGCTTCCTCTGTATTTAGCGGTATAGTAATCCTCGATGGTCCAATCAATTTTATCCACCCTCTCTCGATACTTTGCCAGCGCTGAAACAACCCCTCGCCGGCGGTCTGCAATCTTCATGCCATACATGGCAATCAGGCGGGCCTCATCGCCCTCACTCCATATGTCTCTGTGCTTCAGCTGAATGGAAGAAAATACTCCCAACGCTTGCTTTTGCATGCTTTCAGAAACTCCATGCCAAAAAAAAAGTTCGATTACATCCAGCGCCAAAAATGGGAGCAAGGAAACGCAATCTCCTTTTAAGGAACGAATTTGCAACGCGCCAAAGTCTGCCAAGATATCGTCGATATTTTGGCAATCGCCCTCAACCGAAAACCTTAGCTGGCTGATCTTTTGCACATAGCTGTCGAGCACATCGACAGAGTCGGCGTATTTTAAAATGAGCGCATGGGTGAAAGCGCTACAAATGCGCTCAAGCAGACAATCCCTGTAATCGATCTCAAGACGCCGCACCTTTGAAGCCACCAGAGGATGATGATCTAAGCCCATTTTATTAAAGGTGGCACAAATAAAGAGGGCATGATAAAGCGGTAGGGAGTGATGAGATATATCCCCAATGGCTAGATTGACAATTTGCCAATGAATATAATTTGCGCGTACCGGATTACTAACTTTAAGTGGCGCCAGCCAGCCATCGGGCCGCATCAGGTCGTAAATTTCACACCCAGGGGTATATGATGGCATTGTAGAAAGCCGCCTTAAAGAAGGATCCATAGAAACGCTCCTTAGCTAGTTAATACTTTAGATCCCCCACGGTTCCTTAGAGGAAGATCTGACCAGTTACGCGAATACTTGAATAACTAATATGCAGGTGAATGATTGGTATACTCGATTGGCGTTTTCTGCGGCATAAAAAAACACATGACAGAAAATACCAGTTATTGGTTTAATCCCATCTAAATTGATACTCCACTCCCCTTCCCTTCTGAGAACTCTGACACATAACTGCCTTCTACGACACCTTGGCAGTATAGTTTATCAGGTTAAACAAGACTGATCAAGAGTAATTGGTTAGATCCCCCCAGGTCCTCCGAGGAGATCCAACCAATTAAGATCAAAGGAGTTTCTATGACAACGCCCGTTGACAAGATTTCATTTTTTCGTTATTCGTTTCCATCTGAAGCGGTTATATTGAGTTTCTTAAGTACAAATAGTAAAGTTCCGCTTGCTTTGGGTGCTAAAAAAAAAATCTGCATGATTACAGCTGAAGTATTTAAAAATTGCACATGCACGGATAAAGAGCTATCTGAAAAGGTGCACGCCTTGACCCTTAGATATGCTGTCGAAAAGAAGCTGAAAGACCATACCACCGGCCTCATTTTCGATTCTCTCAAATCAGCCCTAACAGAGTGCTCCATTTTCAATCAGGCTGGGAAATTCAAACTTATAATAAAGAAAGCCAAAGCAGGCGAAAGCAAGCGCGCATTGCCCTCCTATGCAGTTCCTTGGCGTTTGAGACCACCCATTCTCATGACTTCAAACACATCGATCACCTCTTATGGAAAAGGGAAGAGCGTTGATAGGCAATTTCCACGTGTTGACGCTGCCCTGCGAAGGTCGCCTGGGACTCTTAAAACACCTCTAAAGGTAGCAGCCTTCCAAGCACCAATTTCGGCAATGCAGCGCGTATCCGCCATTTACAGCAAAACAAAGAAACCAAACTAATACATTGTAAGCATCAAAATTGAGAGTGAAAGCATCCTCTGTAGGGGTGCTGTGTAGTGAATAATCCAGCACTATCAGGGGTGAATAAGGTGATTTCACCCTCAATTTTTAACATCTACAGTAGATTTAGTACAGCAGCGCATTTAATTTGGCGAGGCCACAATTTAGTCTCTGCCAAAAGCCAAAATATGCTATGCTGGGACACACAAAACCCTTCGTCAACTAAAAATACAGGCTCGCTCATGTCATTTTTCGACTCCCTTAACCTGCTGCAACCCGACCCCATATTTGGATTAACCGATGCCTTTGCCGCTGATAGGCGTTTCAATAAAGTCAATCTAGGAGCAGGCACCTATAAAGATGCTAAAGGCGCCCCATTTGTCTTATCCTGCGTAAAAGCTGCCGAAGCGCAGATTTTAGGGCTAAACCTCAACAAAGAATATCTGCCGATCAGCGGAGACCGCGCTTACCTTGCCGAATCGCTCAAACTGATCATTGGAGAAGAGCTAGGTGCAAAGCTTGGCGGGAATGTCTTTGGCGTGCAAACCATCGGTGGAACATCTGCCTTGCGCATGGGGGCTGAATGCCTGATTCAAGCGGGTCACAAAAAGATATTCTTGCCCAACCCGACCTGGCCCAATCATCTAAATATTTTCACCCGCGCTGGCATGCTTGTGCACACCTACCCCTACTATGATGCCAAGAAAAGACAGATCGACTTTCCGGCTCTGACCCAAGCTGTGCAAGACATGCAGGCGGGTGATGTGATCATATTGCACGCCTGCTGTCACAACCCTACAGGCCTAGACCCCAGCATGGAACAATGGAAAGAGCTATCGGCTTTAATCAAAACCCAAAAAGTTTTCCCCTTTTTCGACCTGGCCTATCTGGGCTTTGGAAGTGGTTTGGACGTCGATGCACAGCCCGTGCGCCATTTTGCCGAGCAGGGGCATGAAATGTTCATCGGTTTATCTTATTCAAAGAACTTCGGACTGTATGGTGAACGCATAGGGGCCCTGGCCATGGTCGCGAAGACCCCTGAAATAGCCCTAAAGACGGAAAGCCACCTCAAATCGCTCATCCGCGCCAACTACTCCAACCCCCCTTTGCACGGCGAAAGAATCATCACGACCATACTGCAATCCAATCTCAAGCAAGTCTGGATCGACGAGCTTGGCTCAATGCGCCAGCGCATCGAAGAAATGCGCCGCGCATTAGTAGAAGGCCTCACTAAATGCAGTACGCTGGTAGATTACAGTTTTATTGGGCAACAAAAAGGCATGTTTTCCTTCACCGGTCTACAGCCCGAAGAAGTACAGCGCTTGCGCGTGGAATATGGCATCTATATGCCAGCTGATGGACGGATAAATGTAGCCGGCTTAAATCCTCAAAATATAGACTACGTCATGGGCGCGTTAGCTAACACGCTGCAAAAAACCCCCAGATAAGCTTGTTATGTATAGAAAATCACCACGCGCGCTTCTCATTCTTTTTGCAGCTATACTCTTAGCAATGAGCCTTTCGAAAAATGCCGGAGAAAAAATCAGGGGATGTACGGCGGCTTGTTTAGCTCCGGGATGGGAATCCCTCCACACGGCCATTGGCTATCTCAAGTCCCCTTTTAGCGGCGTGGCGGAAGCCTCCAGCGACCACCCTACGCAATTTGCCGCCAAGCTCACCGTCAATGAAGAAATCTCCCGGCTGCAACTAGAAAATCAGCTGCTGAGCGTCGAACTGCAAAATCTGTCAGAGCAGCTAAAATATCAAAGCGCTATCGCGCGTAGATCTCCAAATGCCCCCCTCCCCCCCGCATCGATTCCTGCGCGTGTAATTTTCCGTGCGCCCTCAACGTGGAATAGTTCTTTATGGTTAAACGTGGGTACTGCTGACAACCAGGGCTTGGATGGCATCTGCATTGCCAAAAACAGTCCGGTAGTTTTAGGAACATCCATAGTAGGGGTGGTCGATTACGTAGGACTGCATCAATGCCGTGTCCGTCTGATCACCGATCCTGGCCTTAAACCCTCCGTGCGCGCACAGCGCAGCACCACGGCCCAAGGCGTCTCTGCATCCCCAGAACACGGGCCAGAAACCTGGCTGTTAGCCAAGGGCGAGCTACATGGCAGCGGGCAGCCCTTATGGAGGACGCATGGGCAGCTGCTAAAGGGAATCGGCTTTAACTACGACTATGCAGATGAAGAAGGGCCCGCCAGAGATCTGCGCACGGGCAAACCGCTAGAAAGGCACTCAAAAGCTACAGCCATGCCCATTCTTAAAGTCAAGGACCTGCTGGTCACAACGGGAATGGATGGTGTATTCCCTAAAGGCCTTTGCGTGGCCGAAGTCACCAAAGTTCACCTATTGAAAGAAGGCGATTACTATTACGAGTTAGAGGCTAAGCCCACAGCCGGAAATTTGGACGAACTTTCCATGGTCTTCATCTTGCCCCCGCTGGGGTACGACCCGGGCGATCAGCCGCCTGTGATAGGGCGTTAGCACTTCGTCAATATTGAATTGATCAGGGCAGGAAATGNNAATTTCCGATTTCCTGCCCTGAACCAAATAAAGATGTGGGTAAAAACCTAACCCCTTTCAGGGGCACAATAAGGGGATTTTGTAGACATAAATCTTAGTGAGATACAGATCATCTACTTGAAAGACCGCATAGGGCTTCCACCCCGGGACGGCAAAGGTGTTTGAGACAACCCAAGTGCCAGGAGCTAACTCCCGCTGAAATTTTTCTTTTAAAAGCGCCATGGCTTTGGGATATAGATAGCACACCACTACGGTGGCATCATTAAGAGGAATCTTGAAAAAATCGCCATTTTCGATGTGTGCCCTGGGAATGCCCGAAATCGCAATCAAGGCTTTGGAAAACAAGCGGGGAATGGGTGAAACTTCATATCCCCACACACTGCATTGCGGAAAACTGCGCGCCAAGGAGACTACCAGATTTCCCCACCCGCTGCCTAAATCATAGATGCGACCGCGCACATCTTGGGGAATGGCCTGCTGCATGCAGATCTGCGCCTTGCCTAAGGAAGGCATGGGAGAAATGCCGTACAATACAGAATAGGCCACAATAGTCAGGGCTGCGTATGCCAAAATTAGCAAAAAAAAGAGCCCTACTGCGACCATGCTGCATCCTAATAACGCAAGTTGCCAGTCCTTGTACCCTAAATCCGGAGGAACCTGATTTAGGGTACAAGGACTGGCAATTGACAAAATGTTAAGTTAAAATTCCCGCAACCAAAGTTATGAAGGCTGGTGCACACAAAAACAATGCCACCTTCAGCTTAGACCCCTGAGAGATAACTGCGTGAATATGCTTAGGAAATAGTCTAGCGATCCCACTAAATGCTATTTCTACCATCTCAGATTTAAGCTGCTTCTTTC
>PLSG01000404.1 GCA_003164155.1 Parachlamydiaceae bacterium
GTTTCAATTTGATTTAGATTTCGATTGCTAAAAGATATAAAAGAAAAATTTAGGTTCTCTTCTTCCCAAGGCCTTGCTAAATCTGAGCTTTGGGCAATGGATCTTTGACTCTGGGCAATGGGTATTTGATAAGAATCATCAAGAATATTCAATGGTACTGCGCAACATCTTTCTAATGCTTCTTTAAGTTCTGATTCTGTTCTAAACTTCTCTAAATTTGAGTTTTTGGGAGTAGGCAAAAGAAAATTTGAGTTTGGGAGTTTAGAAATGGCTATTTGATAAGAATCATCAGGAATCAAAGCTGGGGAACATATTTTTAATGCTTCCAAAAGCTGTTTTTTATATTCAATGGAGCAATAACAATCGATTTCAAATTCGGTTAGTTTTTTACAATGTTTTAGGATTTCACCATAACGTGAATCTGAACTAAAGGCAGGCGCAAACGGAGTGGAATTGGGAGGAAAAAAAATACGTTTGCTCAATATAAGTTCAGATAGTTTCAAATGGGTTTTGTTTCGAAGGAGTCCTACTAGAAAAACGTGTTTATAAGTATGGTATTTGCGGGCTATACATGGATAATTGGCAATTGCGCTTATAGGTAGAAAACTGGCAATGATATGGCTAGTGGAACCAAGCTGTTTTTCGACACATTCATTGCTAAAGCAAGGAAAAGTAGTCATTAGAGAAGAAGGTGAGCTCGTTGGAGTTTCGGGTGAAAGTACAGAGCAAGATGATNNTATATATGATTATTGGTTGTTTTGTCAATGTATTTCAGGGAAATGCATGAATATTTATTTGACAAGGCAGGAGGTGTAAATGTACCTCCTTGAAAAATTATAACACTATTACTTGGCCGGATTTTCTTTTGTTAAAGAATTCCTAAATGACCAAGCAAGAGTCTGTCTAGATTTTTGTGTAAATAAAAAAAAATATGCGAGTTTTCTCTGATTATTTATGCTTGATGTTCCTGGATACAATTGCCCGGCGCGTGAGCAGCTTTGCGTTTAATTTTTATGGTAGTCCATTGATTTGCCTTTTTAAATACTGGGATGTATAATGAAAAATATTGGCGTGTAAGTTTTTTTTTGGGGAGTTTTTAAAGTTCCTTTGAGTCCTAATCACCAGGAGGTGTTTATATGCATAAGCAAAAAATGAAGCTGCAAAAAATTGTCTTGGCATCTGGTTTTCTGGCTTTTACCCTCATTTCCAGCTCCCATTTAGTGGCAGACGACCATGCGGGAAAATCATTTTCCGATCAGCAGTCCATCTCCAGAGGAGATTTGGGAGAAGGCTTGCGGGGACGAAATGTGGATAATCAAATATATCTCGATGCGGCTGCTCTGGATGCAGACAGCGGTTATTATAATGCCGAAGGCGGTCCCTATGTCAATCCCAACGCTTATCCTGACTCTTCTGCCGGCGGCTGGTCTCAGCCCGGCGACAGTTCTTCGGATAATAACTGGTCGCCACCTGGTGATGACGACTGATTTAGGGCTTAGAGTGCCAATAAATGGGCAATCTAGAATATCCCTTAAGCACATATTTTTGTATTCACCTTTGAAGGAGACGGTTGCAAAGGTCGAAAGGCAAGCTTTTCGAGTTTTGCAACTATTTCTATAGGATTCTATAGGAAAGTTGGGTATTTCTTAAGCTCCGGAGGAGCGGTAGAAGTGAAGCCCACTGCGTATGCCCCGAAGGGGCAAGCTGTAGGTAGGTCAGAGAAGGGAAGCTGAGCTCCGGAGGAGCGGCAAGAGGGGGTTATCGGGTGCATACTTAGACTACGTATTAGTCTCGCGTTGTTCTTTATCAAGAAAAAAGGAGGAGAATTATGGAACTACCAACCATCGAAATAAGAGATATTGTGGAAAAGCTGCATAATTGGGAGGATCACATCCCCAATTATCAGACGAGCAATGGCAATATTCCAATCGAGGATTTGAATAAATTTGATGCTCTTTATAAAGAGATTTCGCATTGTAACGATTCGTTAAGAGCTTTTGCTAGGGCGCATGCCCATGACCTGCATCTACAGCCAAAGCTAGATAAGGAGTTGCATGAAATTATTCAGGCGTTTTTTAAGGGACCTCAAAGTGATGATTTAATCCGCAGTGCTAACGTTATTTCGGGCGTTTATTATAATGATCCCTATAAGTTTGCCAATCAGCTGCAAGAATTTGAAAAATTGATAAATCAGATTAGCGCCCCGGTTTCCGCCAGCGCCTAAGCTGGGGTGGCGTGATTTTGAGCTTGTTTATCTTGCCCGTCAAATTTTGGCCGGCGGTAATGTCTCATCTGCGGCGGCTTGCTCCTTGGGTGTAGTTGTCTCTATGCCCGTGTAACAAGTCGCATCATTTGGAACGTTTCGTTCGGCTGAAATTTTGTCCTAAAAGGCTGAAGGCCTTTCACCATCGAATATCTTTGACGAGACAACTGCCAAAAGCCCCTACGCTTAAAAATAATTATCTATTGCATTTTTATCTTAAAAAATGTATAAACACCGCTTAAATTTACGTGTTTCTTCGTATTTCAAACTAATAGGAATATTTTATGGGATTTCAACCAGGTGTTATACAAAAACAACATACAAATGCGGTGATGTGCACTCTTCTACAGCTGCCCGAATCGGAACAGGGCGAGGCAATTAAGCAGACGCGTTTTCGCTTAATAAATAGTTTAGCTTCCGCTAATCGCCACGATAGCTATAACTGTCTGATTAGCGCCGTCGCCAGATTGAGAATATGTATTTGCGCTAAATTCCAGCCCGCGCATATGACGACGATATTGAGGGAAAAATGCCGGTGGACATCTATTGTGGAATGCCTGCGCCAATCCTATCGATTTGCCATCTCTAGCTTTGTAATAAAAAAACTAGCTTTAACTTCCACCCAGACGGCTGTAGGCTATTTGTCAGAGCGGCGTTTATTTACTGTGGTAGACCGCTCTGCACACATTGAAAAGCTTTTTAAAGAAGCTTCCGACGCCAATGCTGCCTTGAAAAAAAATGCTGTTGTGCAAACAAGTAATCCCTCTTTTTTTTCGAATAAGGTCCGAGTGCGCTTGCATTGTGGATTTAAATCCCCTGCTAAACCCGTGACAGAAAAGCCCAATTTAACAAAAGAGGCGGTTACCTCCACGCCGATAATCATCCCCTCTACACCTGTGAAGCCGGTTCTTGAAGCTATATGCGTTTTTCCTAAACTGGAATCACCCACCCCAAAATCGGATCCCACTGCCTTGGATTCTTCGGCTACCACATTGGCCGTGGCAGTATCTTCCGTGACTGAGTTGCTGTTGAGCCCCAAGAAAGAGGATGTGGTTTTGTCCAACTCTGCTGAGGTTGAGCCCATTGCGGTTGATTTGCCCTCTGCTTTATCTGGCGCAGTTGAATCCGTCAATCCTCCATCACAAGCTCCTGATGTGCTGCTCTTAGCAACAGCCGGCTCAGTATCCTCTGTGGCTGAGTTGCTGTTGAGCCCCAAGAAAGAGGATGTGGTTTTGCCCAAATCTGCTGAAGCTGAGGCCATTGCGGTTGAATTGCCTCCTGCTTTATCTGGCGCAGTTGAATCCGTCAATCCTCCATCACAAGCTCCTGATGTGCTGCTCTTAGCAACAGCCGGCGCAGTATCCTCTGTGGCTGAGTTGCTGCTGAGTCCCAAGAAAGAGGATGTGGTTTTGCTCAAATCTGCTGAGTCTGAGGCTTCCGAGGCTGAATCGCGGTTAAGTGCTTGGTTAGAAAAAAAAGCCAAAGAAAAAGTACTTGAGCTAGGTGAACTGGCAAAGAGCGCGGCTTGTCAAAAAAAGCTGAATAAAGTGAAAGCGGGAGTTGTTTTTAAAAAGCAATCATCCCTCTCTGTATTCCATCCCCCTGCGCCTTTTAGCCCCCCGACTGCGGCTATACGGAAAGCCAGAACAGATGAGGTTGGTAAAATGACTCAAGGGAAGGCTTGCCAGAGTAAGTTAGATAAAGTGAAAGGGAAAATTGTTTTGATAACCGCACCGCCCTCTCCAGTTTTGTCCGTTTTTGCGCCTATCAGTCCCAAGGCTGAGAGAATACAGAAGGCTACGGAGAGTGTGGTAGCCAAAATGAATGAAGGCAACGTTGCTGAAGAAAATCTGGAAATAGCACAGATGGGGGCGTTGGAAACAGCTAAAACGGAACCGTCCAATCCTATTTCGCATCTGTCTTCTCTGCCTTTAGTGCCACCTCAGGATGTGTATGCTCGCAGATCCTCGATCCCTCAGCTAACTTCTAAAGCATTAGATGTGCTTTCTAGCGGTAATATGAACGGTGCTGCACTTGGCGCGGCCGTATTCGCTTCAGACGATAGAAATTCTAAGGTGCTTAATCGTATGCAAAAGAAAAACCAGAAAAAAAAGAAGGCTGCCCAAGCGAAGTTGCAAAGAGATAAAGAGAAAGTTACTTCGCGTGCAGTACAGCCTTTCCCAGCCTCGCCTATCTTAGCACCTGTTAGTTCCGAGACTAAGGATGGTAAAGAGATGAAGAAAGTTGTAGCTAAAGTGAATGGAAAGGATGATGGCGAAAAAAAACTGGAAATTGAAAAGAATGTGGAAGTAAAAACAACTAAAACAGAACAATTCAATCTTCTATCACCTCCATCTTCTCAGTTTTTAAAGCCGCATCATAATGGGCTCGGGCGCAATTCTCGCTTTTCTTCTGTTCCCAGGCCAATTACTAAAGTATCGGAAGAATTATCCAAATCTGATGAAACCGCTGCTAGATTGGATGGTGCCGCATCTACTCCAAAAAGTACGGATTTTAAGAGTGCCCAAGAGCGTATAAAAAAAAGGCGAGCTAAAGAAAATGCGAAAGGTTCTTCGACCCCAGTATCTGAAATAGTATCTTCAGATCCTGTCTCTGCCTTATTTTCTCTTCCTTCAACACCAAGATCGAATGTGCCTTTCTCTTCGTCGTCTGTTACTAAATCAAGGTCTGACCTATGGAATGCCTTGACCAGTCCTGATTCGACTGCTACTACATTTGCTGCGGCTTTAAACCCTTCGAAAGAAGATCAATTAAGGGCTCTTGGTCAGCGTCTAAAAGATAGATTGTCAATATCGGCGACTGAAAGGTCTCCAAAAAGTTAAAGCTGAAACATTCTCTTGTGCCATTCAGTTCTTCACCCTCCCGCCAGTTTCTCTGAGGGAGGGGGATCTGAGGCAGCTAATGGTAAATGCTCCGCATTTGTCATTTCAAATTCTAGATAACCTTATGCCGCTCCTCCGGAGCTCAAAATCTATCTCTCACTATATCCACAGTTTGCCCCTCCGGGGCGATACTCATGCTTTTATCCACATCTTTATTCGGTTCAGGGCA
>PLSG01000287.1 GCA_003164155.1 Parachlamydiaceae bacterium
ATATTTTCAGAGAATAACCCGCCACACTCCTTCAAAAAATGGGCACATATCTCATAATCTCTATCATCAAATCCAAACAGCGCCGTGGGATTTCCCCGATTATTTTCACCTAGGGTTTTGCTTAAAATTGTCAAGGCTTTAGCATAATGCGCGTCTTCGGCCAAGGCCTGCAAAAAAGCCTCTTTTTGGTCCCACTGCTGATCCCCAGAATTTTTATTTTTAGAGGCATAAAGAAGGCGAGCCTTATCGCAGAGTGCGTTTTGCTGAGNNGCGCCAAAAAAGTCCTTAAATTGACTTTCCATGTCGGCCAAAATCGCCCGAGAAAAATGCATTACAGCCAGTTCTACATTCCCTTCTTCTCTCTTTAAGCTGGCGGTG
Organism: Parachlamydiaceae bacterium; assembly: GCA_003164155.1. GTDB lineage: Bacteria > Chlamydiota > Chlamydiia > Chlamydiales > Parachlamydiaceae > BOG-1457. The sequence continues at coordinate 379 of PLSG01000287.1, forward strand.
TAACAAGCATTGAGAAGCGCACCAGCCCGGTTGAGAAAGGCTATTAATTCGTCTAAATGCTTTTTATCTTCTATGCCTACCGCAAAGCGGATCTTTTTAAGATAGACCATGGCGCACAGGCTGGTCGTTTTATAGCCAAAACTAGAACGCAGTGCGATCGGAAGATTAGCGGCCGTGAGGTTTTTAAATAAATAGTTCAGCACCGGGGTAAAAATGGCAGAATGCAAGGAATTCAAGTCTATGAAGTGGCTGGTTTCATCATTTTTGGCAGAGAACATGACCGCGCGCTCACCCATGGCGGTGGCTACAGAATCTGCCGGCGCCGTAACCTTTAGACTAGGGGCAATTCCATGATAAACATAATTGGCATTTTTGTAGATGCGCATTCTATAGGCATCTAATTCGGCAGCGCAATGCTTGTACAAATGGCATAATCCGCGATAGTTGGCAAGCTCAGCCCGTCCGGTATTTTCGGTTTTGGCAAAAGCCTCTAAAAAAGCTTTATTATCTTTATTACAATAGACGCAGTAGGTGCCGCCACTGAATTTGTCGGTGCCTAACATGTCAAATTTCTGATTGCTCCAATAGGTGATCAGGTTTAAGGCCCCAGAATCGATAAGCGCTTTAATTNNTAATTTCGGGATCTTGTAAAATGTCATCGATTTCTTTAGGTGCTATTAACCCGATGGTCCTATCGATGGCCACTGTCAAAGGATGCGCTGCGCACCCGCTGGCTATGAGCTTTTGGATGACTGCCTTTACATTGTGTTTATCGTATATGAATTTATCTTTTACCAGACTAGAGTGCGTATCGATAAATAGGGAATCGATGGTTTGCGCAGGCTCGCCAGCTTTAGCGCGCTGATCATTTTCGACTTGCAATCCCTTAAGTCTGGCTTCCAAAGATCTTTCATAATCTGGCTGGCCAACCGTATATACGTTATTGTTTTTTCGCAGTTGTGCCAGACCGCTGATCGAAGCGCCAATTTCAAAGTAGCAGTCATCAAAAGACAAGATGTTGCACTTTTTGCCTTTCAATTTTACCAAAGTGTGGGTGATCTCAGAGATGCATTTGGTGGCGTTTTGGGTGACCCTCACAAAAGCCGGCTTAAGCTCGCAGCCTTGAGAGACTTTGTCTCGAATAATGCCTTCTAAAGTTCCTCTTGGATAAGGCTTGGCTATTTTTTGCCATAGGATCATCTCTTCGCTAATTAGATCCAGACAGTTTTCAAATTTTGGAAGATCGGCGTACTTCTCAGGAGATATCTGCAGAGCTTTTTCCATTTGGGCCAAAATCCTGCCATAGGAATCTTTGAGTAGATCGCCGATGTTTTTTTCGGCAAATGCCTTATCGAGATTTAAATCCGCAAAACCCTCCAATTGTTTGCATAAGCTCAATGCTGAAAATTGAAAGTTTTCCGAAGGTTTGCCTGTGTGGAAGGCCTTTTTAAAGGCAGCCAACAAGGGGTGGCTCAGAAAGGCTTCCAAATTTTGGGCCGGCCTGAAGGTGGCCAAATCGCCCATAGCCTGCTTTTCTTCAATTTCAGATTTAAGGATCTCTTCGAAACGCATATATATCTTTATGGTCCTTTGCAGCATCGGCGTAAATCCCTTCTGAGTGACCAGCTCACGCATATCTATGGCTTTCTCTGATAACTCGGGGCTTTTTGGCAATTTCAGCAACAGCAAAGCTTCTTGTCCTTTTATGTTGGTGAAGGCCCCTAAATTTATTTTGGAGGTTAACCAGGGCCCCCACGCATTAAATGTGGGATTACTGCATAGGGCAGCGATTTCTTCAGCAATTATCGACCCATATACGGCCTCTTTTTCATTGAGATAGCTTCCGATTTTTTCAAGCGGTAAATTGCGCGGAAGATGTAAACGAAAGAAGAAGCCTGGATCATCGGGATTTTGTATATCGATCAGGCTGCGCAGCTTATTTTGCAGATCTTCCCTGAACCTTTTTTGGATGGTTTTTTCATCTTCAGGTGCCGCCAAATCTCTTTCGCGAGATGGCGCATCAATATTTGAATAGGTAAATTTAAGGCGCAATTGCTGTTTAAATTGCCGATTGCTAATTTGCACCACATCGACGTCCTCTTTTTCAAGCTTGGCAACTTTTCTAATGCCTTGCTCTATTGCATTAAATAATTTATTGCTTTGGAGGTATTCGCGATGATAATCCCCTCCTTCAGCTTGTTGCAAGGGATTGATATCGCGCTGCTGGGTTGTGGCTTGCAGTTGGGCGATGTTGGCAACCTTGGAAAGATACTGCAAACCAAATGCATTGAGCTCTTCGCGTGTCTTAGCATCCACATGGGGATTGGCTTTCAGGAAGCCTTTTAGGTAAGTGTTCATCTGCCACCATTTGTTCCCTGGATCATAGGGGGCTGATTTTTTATCCGTTTCGCGACTCTGCGGTTTGTCTGCTAGCCTTTTTGATGTTGATAAACGACTCGAGGGCGAGTTAGATGCCGTTGAGGAGAGCAAAGAAGGCTCTGAATTGTCTGTGGAAGGTAAAGATGCGTCTGGTAATAATATAGATAAAGCTTTGCCCTTGATTTTTTCAAATTCTTCGAAGGTGGCTTGGGGAATTGCAGACGCTCTAGCGTTTGTGGTGTGCAGCGCATTTATTTTTTCTGAAAGGAGATTAACGGCTACGCTTAGGTCGGCGGGAGGTGCTTCTGCTCTAATGCGTTGCCCCAGTTCTAACACGCGCTTATCGACGGACTCTATAGATTCTTTGGCCACGCCTTCCCTTTGCCAGGTGGCCACAAGTCCTTGAGCTGTTTGATAGAGTTGAGATATATAATCTGGACCTTGAGGAGGAGATGGAATGGATGCCATATTACCACCTTAGAATAATTCTAGTAAAAAGACAATTCTAGTAAAGCTGTATTTGTAGGTTGATTATGTTTCCGGGTTTATTTCTATGTTAAGTTATAAATGTGAATTAAATCAAGTGCTTGTGTTTGATGTTTGTTAATTACTTCTGTTAAAAAATGCATTTTTCTGGTAAACTTGATGGAAGATTTCATCTTCCTGATCTTGCCCACTTTTTTTAATCTAATCTTAAAGGCGTAACTTATGAGTGTAACTTCATTCAAAGCACCCGAATTAGCTGCTTTTCAGACATATATCGCCGATCCAGAAATGTTAAAAAAGGATGAGTTGGCGACTTGCTTAGACCTGGCCCGCAAAGTTGAGGCCACGACTTCCCCTTTTATCGCCCATATGAGTTCATCGACATCCTCAACTGAAATGAATGCCCCCTTAGCCCTTATACCTGCCAGTGCAAACCGTAGATTACTGTCGATGGAGCATGCTGAATCCTTCTCGAAGAATGAAGTTGAAGGTAAGTCCCCAGAAGAAATAAGCCATAAACCCCCTAAAAAACACGCTATTTACCAGCAATGGCACACGTTTTATCGGGATTTTCTCCGCTATCTTGCCCAACATAAGGAAATAGCGCGGGATGTGCGCCAAAAACTGACTGGATTTGCCCTTCAATATTTAGTGCGCGTGGCAAATATAACTGCAGATGATGCGACAAGTGAAAGATGGGATATAAGTCCTTTTCAAAATGCAGAAACGCTCGACTATTTTAGGAATTACAACCTCTCTAGCAATCTGATTTTGAACGCGTTGAAAAATAGTTTGGAGATGGCTCTAGAGATAGAAAATAATGCGCTGTGGACTTTATATATACTTAACTCTCCCAGTGCCAAGCGCGAGCTCGCCAGGTCCACCGAATTTATAGAGATATCAGCTGAAGATAAAAATCTGGATGGATTGCAGGCCTTTTTATCTACAGTTTTGAATGAAAAAAAAGGGGAGGGCAAGCCCATTTTTATTTGCCTTAGCCTGGCTGATCCAGCAGATTTAAAATTTAGGGGTAAAGAAATACAAGACATGGCCACGCTGTGTCTGCAAAACAACCTTCAGGAAATAGCCAAGCGAGGCATCCTCATTCCAACTGAAGTTCCAGCGATAGTCATTGGTTGTTTCTTGCGCATCAACACCCAAATAGTGTTAACCATTAGGGGTGAGCCAGAATCCCTTGTGGGGTTTAACCAACTGATATATGAGTTGCTAGACGATAAAGGCTATTGCCCTTCGCTACAAGGCGCAGTAAGATCTTTGTCTAGCATGCTGGATTTGGAAACGATGCTTAGCAGAAATGACCCATCTCTTGAATTGCCATACATTCTCCCTGGCAAGACAGGGCCAGAATTGCTGCCTCCTCTCGCCGTTAGCTCTCTAAATCAATTTTTTGACCACGCTGTTTTCAAGACTTTTGCTAGACTTGCTTTGAATGCGCCTTCTAGTACTCCCTCTTTTCTTATTTCCAGCTTGTGTGCTTTGCTTGGCGGATTTAATAAAATGGAAGTAGAGGAGTCCTTTGCCAAACAAAAGATTTCAGCCGTTTTGCACAGTTCTTGTAGTAGAGCGTTGGAGCATATGCAGGTATTTTGTGAAGAAAGCCATCGAGAACCAAACAAANNTAGCTTCAGCGTTGCAAACCGCGTTCAATCTGCTATTTGAAGAAGTCCTGTTGTGGTTGAGCGTAGTAGAACCCTATCGAAAGGGGAGTTTGGAGGCGACATTGAAAACACTTGTCTGTCCGAGTGCCTCTTTTAGGCCAGCCTTAACGACAGTGGCTGCTACAGGTTGTAGTGCGGTTTCGCAAATCTTGATGGTTTTGGATCAATATAAAAAGGGGGAATTCTCCGTCCTTTTTTGCGATGATTGTTATCAAGGCAATGTGAAAAACATCACTGCCCTGGGCCAAGCATCGGCAGGTAAAGTGCAGGTGGAGCCGCTTAGCTTTCCGGACTATGCCGCCTCGCTTGGTCTTGTGCTTGAAAAGGCTACCAAAGAAGGCCGAAAAATAGATGTGCTCTTTATGGATTTACATCCCAGTATTAATGCCACTAAATTAACCTACGCCCCCCACGCGATAAATAGGGCGCTCCGCCAGATGTTTTCTGCGGCATGCGTATCCCCTTCCTTTACCCTAGTGATCGACAACACCATTGGCTTGCTTGACTCAAAAGAGATCACAGATCTCCTGCATGAGTTTTCTGAAAGGATAGCCCATGGAACTTTAAATATCATCGTGCATTGGACAGCCCAAAAATTTGATATGTTCGGCACAAACAAAATCAGCGGCGGTTGTGTATGCGTATATAGCCAAGATAAGGAATTATTAGATCTTTATCAAGGATGCCTTGGCAAAGAGGAGACTATTGCCCCGCTCAACTATCAAGCTTTGCAGCATTTATATACGTGTAGCGCTGGGCAGCTAGACGTGTATCGAGAAAAAATATTTGAAAATGCAGAATATTTGTATAAGCAAATTAACGACCGCTTCAAATACAGCGAAAGTGAACCTAAGATCTCTCCTATGCTCTTTGCCTGCAAGCAAGATAAAAAGAACTTTTATTTAGAAATACCTATCCGCTCAAAATCCGTGCTAGCTACAGGCGTGATAGAATTTTTGATATTTGGACATATGCGCCTGCGTGAATTGCCGTTCGCCTGCCGGGCAAGCTTTGGACATATGCTTAGCGTGGGATGTGGTTTGTTTTATGGCGAAGTAGAAAAACCCTCTCACTATTATAAGTATAGAATCTCTGTGGGTTTAGAAAATAAAAACTTGCTAGATGCCTATGCCGATGTATTCAATGCGAGCTGTTTAGCGGTCAGTCAGGCCGCTGATTTCTTTAACGAAATCTGCCGGGCACATCCGCCTGGTATTTTCTTGAAGCATGAATATGATTTATGGCTATTGTATAGACATCATTTGATGGCCTCTAGCCCTATAAAAGCGGAATTAACCGATGAATTTAAAAGCAATGCGATAGCTTTTCTGAATAAAATTGCGCTCATTTAAGATGGTGAATATGCCCTGTTTCGACGTCTTTTATTCTTCCTTGCGCACGAGAATGGCATTTAATTTATTATAAATGGCTGCTGAACCAGGCAAAGCTTGCAAAACTTGACGGGGAAAGGCAAATGAAATAGAATTTCCAATTGTATGCGCCAAGATATTTAAAACTTTGAAGGTGTTGTATGTCTTCTTTATATAGCTCTCCTTACTTTAGTTCCTGTGATCCCAGTTGCAGTTACCAAGCACCTCTAAGCCCTTTGTCAGTACCCGTGGAGATCAGTCCACACGATCATTCTATCAGAAGTTCTATGCAACTGGTTTTTTCGGGATGGACAAATCGCTTGGAAAGTCCAGCATTCATTCCTCTTTCGTCGATATGGGGTTCAGGTTCCCCTATTCTGGAAGCTGAGCGATCTTTGTCATCATCTTCTTCTTGTTCTTCTAGATCTTCTTCTAGTAGCGCGGCGTTAGTAATTCCCTCTACGCCAAAGCCCTATGCTGCGGAAATGGCTCCTGGTAGCCACATTTCGCATGGCTCTGATGCACCGGGGAGCGAGCCTCCTTTATTGACTCTCGATCAAGAGGGGCATGGTACGGCGTCGCAGGGGGTAGCTAAGCAGCTTGGCTCTCGCCAAAGGCGTATTAGCCCTCCACGTAGCTCTTTAAATATAGAAGCCCCTGAGTTCTGTCCAGCTTCGACAAGTGCGCCCGCATCGTCCTCTGCGCTTTCGACACATCCTCGGATATCTCCACATGTTCTATACATGAAATCCTATAAAACGGAATTATGCAAAAATTTTGAGGAGCGAGGAGCTTGCTGTTATGGGGTGAAGTGCCAATTTGCGCATGGAGAAAAAGAATTAAAGGGCAGAGTTAAGCATATCAATTATAAAACTGCGGCATGCAAAAATTGGATGGAAGCGGGGAATTGCCATTACAACGAACGCTGCAATTTTCGGCATGGGGAAGAAGGCAAAAGTCCTTTATAATGTGTTTTGGAAGTCGCTGCAATTAGCTTCAATTATTTCAAATGCAGCGACTTCCAGGAAAGACTGCGATTTAAATTTCACGCTTAATTAAAGCAATGACCTGCGGCTCGCTGCCCCTCCATAGTCCATGTTGGGGGATTTGCGCAGTTTCCTTAGCCAGACCTATGCGTTCGGGATATTGTGCTACGTAGTCGAGACAAAATTGCAATTTCGAAATGTCAAATGGCTCGTTATCGGAAGAGCACAACTCTGTGGCTAGGCCTAAAACGGCCATGTCTGCAATGGATGCGCCAAAAAAATGGGTGTTGCGCCTTTCCGATTTAAGGGCAGGGCGGCTGTGTGGAAAATGCTGCTCTAGATAGCTACAAATTGTCCCTTCTTCTCCTAGCAAGCTATTTCTGGCAGCATATATAGCGCGCAAATGGTCTGCCGCAGGCATCTGTGGATAGCATGTGCGAAAGAACTTTTCGGCCATGCCGCAAACCGCTTCGCTATTGCCGCGATTTTGTAAATCGGCATATACGATAAAGAGGCAGGTACCAGGAGCTAAACGGCTATACAAAAAAGCGATGGCTTCTTTCAAATCCTGTTCAGGATGAATCTCTGGCTGCATAAAATCCGTCAAATGATAAATCATATGTATAGCCAAGATGAGATTTTGAGGCTTTAGAGGACATATCCCAGCTTTGCTCCCTTGGTAATAATCTTGCAACACACCTGAGTAGGCTATTCCTGCTTGGAGATGTGGATATTTTTTGAGTTTTTGGACATAAGCCTCGATCAGTTCTGCATTGGGTTCTTCGATATTGACTACGGTGTCTATGGGAGCATATCTCAGGGCAAAATCTACTACATCGCCTGCACCTGCACCTACATCGAAGATCTCCGATTTTGCTGGCAGGCTTGAGATCTGGCGACGTAAATTGGGCAGCATATCTATGCGTTGATCGCAGCCGAAATATTCTGCGCTTTTATTTGGCACGGGCTGCATCATTCTTTTTGAAAAGATTTTGACGTATGCTTGCGCATTGGTCAATCCGCGAAACTCGTCTAAGACTTTAGCGAAATTGGCTCGTTCGGCTTGTGTTAGCCATCCCATAAGTGCTGAAATGGCTGGCCTAAACTGGA
>PLSG01000375.1 GCA_003164155.1 Parachlamydiaceae bacterium
AAATTCTACCTTAACAGTGTACTAGGCTAAGGTATTTTTTTTTCCTCTTCTAAGAGGGCGCCCAAAGTGACAAATGCCTGGCTTGCCGTCAAGCGTTCGCGCGGGTTAATGCGCAACATCGCCCAGATAAGGTGCTCGATGGAGCCTCTCTTGGGCTCTATGAACCACCTCTCTGTCAAATCTGCCACTAATTTGAGAACCACCTTATCGTCTGAAGACGCTTCCATCCAAGACGTTCTTCTATTGAAGAACATCTGGTATAAAATTAAGCCCAAAGACCAAACATCTAGTTTATCTGTGACCACTGCGCTAAAACTGGGAATGACATCGANNGAGCTTCATCTTCAAGATGGGCCTTGGCACATTCAGGAGGCACATACCAACAAGTGGTGCGATATTCTTGCCGCTCGTCACTTTCAAATGTGCATAGCGAGGCTAGATCGCAAATATAAGCCTTCAAGCTCCCGTGGGCACCTTGGCTAAGTACAATGTTAGCTGGTTTTAAATCGCGATGGATTAATTTTCGTGCATGCAGCTGGTTCAGAGAAGACAAAAGTTGAGAAGCAATGCGCCAGAAATCGCCTTTAGAAAGCCGCCGCTCCTTCAATAATTGGCTTAAGTTTCCCTTTTCACATAGTTTCATGATTATGCGCTTTTTGGGAAAGTTTTCATACTTATCAAGATACGAGACACAGTAAAGTGGTTGAATAAACCCCTCTAAACCAGCGACTAAAGTCATTTTCTCCAGCTCGCCTTCACATTTCTTTCCAAGACCTACAGAAGCAAACAGTTCTCCTGTATTATAACACAAGGCTGTTTTAACGCACTTAAAGCCACCTTCGCCAAGAACCTTATCTTTTAGTCTTTTTTTAACGAAGTGCACAAAGATAGTATGATCAAAATTATATTGCACTGAACGCGACAGGGAAGAATTGGAGCGGACATATAAATTTTTCCCACTCTTCTCTACAGCCCCTCTCCAAACCTCTTTATGTGTTTCTATGTACAGGCACATATTTAAATAGGCAGATGTTGTGCGCAAAGCCAATAGCATTTGCACCTTTCCGGGATGCGGAGGCTGTGCTCCTAAACCCATGGAAAGTGAATCGACTCCCCTTCTGGCAGATAGCTTCCCCGCTAGCCTTTTTGACTGGGCTTTTACTTGCCTTACGGAGGATTTTTTTTCGCTTTTTCCTTCGACGAGGTCTTTAACGATATCTTTCGAAAGACTAACTGAGCGATGAGCCAAAGGTACAACGGAGCTTGGCTTCAATTGAATGTCTTCTCTGGTCAGCCTTTTCAAGGCCGCTCGTCCGGTTTTGCTTTTTTCCCATAAACTAGAGGTTGTTTCTAGTTTTTTTTTATTGTGCAGATCCAATTTAGCCGTATCTTCACCAAGAACTTCCCTTGACTTCATCACAGACATATTCATAGCTGAGCTCCATTTTCGCAATTGGGAAATTTGCATTTATAGTCTTCTCTGGAATTCGCCGTAATCGAATTTGATCAGATCAAATAGCAGATTTTGCGATTTATTTCGAAGGGCATACTTCATGCTATTCTCGAGAAATAAAATGCAAAAGATGCATTTGAGATGATTAAAGTCGATTACGGCGACTTCCAGGGAAGACTATACACTAGTTTACAACTTCTCAACACACAAAAAAATTACTCCATCTATTTTCAACCTATAGCTTTAATGCCATAAAAAACGCAATCCACAAATTTAAATGGCTATTTATCCAATGACGAGATGGCTATCAAATCTTTTTTTCTAAAAGACCCCACCTAAACCCTGTTACGGGTTTAGGCCGAAAGCAACTGAAGTTGTAACTATACAGGTATCCCACAGAGGAACTGTGGGATACCTGTATAGGAGAATCATTGCTAGGCTGACCTGGGGTAGAAGTCAGTCCGCAAGAAACGAATGATTAAAACCCAACAATTTATACATTCCCCACAGTTCCTCTGTGGGGAATGTAAATAGTTTGTTACCTTGAGTTAATATTTCTCACCTAGAAACTCGCTAGCCGCTTGGATAGAAACTGGGGTAGGGCTAAAAGTGTTGAGCACGAGATGTGCTCTTGGAAAAAGATAGGCATCCAGGGGGTCTCTCGTCGCTAAGAGAATAAGCGGTTTCCCCGTATCCAATAGCGATTGAATAAGCATAGCTTGTGAAGGGTTTTTCCAAGCATTGTAAGAGCAAACCAACAAGACATCTGCTGTTTCCGCGCGCTGTTTTGCCGTTTCAACCTCTTCACCAGAGGGGCTGAGAGTGCTAAAAAACCACACATCGGTGGATTTTCCCAGGCTAAGCAGAGAAGTTTGATGTATCGCATCCCGCAACACATGCGGCGCAAAAATACAAACTTTTTTTTCTGGCAAGGGAGTGAGGCAAAGAGCATCGTTTTTGATGGTTTTTAATGCAAGGCGCGCAATTTGACGCGCAATCATTTGATGCTCGGCCGTATTAACTAATGCATCCATTCCGATGGCTTGAAGATCAGAGGTTTGACTACTCAGATAGTGTTCTTTCAGTTTCAGAATTTTTTCTAGGGCTTGGTTCAATCTGCTTTCTGAAATGCGACCACTGTCCACAGCCTTTACGATGGAGCGATGTACGCGTTGGACATCTCCTACGGTTAGCTCTAGGTGGGAATGCCCGCCGATCAGCTGTTTTCCTCCCAACAATAGGATATCGCATCCGGCATTTAGAGCTTGAATGGCCGCTTCATCAATTGTGTCACACCTTTTGAGTACACCCTCCATCACCAATGAATCAGCTATAATCACACCTTGAAAACCTATCTTATTTCTTAGATAGGTTAAGGCTTTATTTGAAAGTGTCACACAATTTTCTGAATCTAGGGCCGGCATGAGAATATGCGCCGTCATTATGGCCTCAGCCGATGAAGCGAGCCGGGCAAAGGGAAGCAGCTCCCCTTGTTCCAAAATTTCAAGCGCCTTATGCACCATCGGCAAATCTTCATGAGAGTCGACTTCCACATCTCCATGACCTGGAAAATGTTTCAACGTGGTCATGATTTTGGCTTTTTTATAGCCACTTAAAGCCTTTTCGCCAAAAGCGATGACCGTTTCAGGATGATCGCCATAGGCACGAATTCCTATCACAGGGTTGCGCGGATTGGTATTGACATCCACGACAGGCGCCAAGTTCATATTGATACCTACGGCCTGTAATTCTTTTCCCATAGCCCACGCAGCTGCCTCTGCTAAATGGGGTTCACCTGTCATACCCAGAGCTTTATTTCCTGGAAACACCGTAAAACCTCGGCTCAACCTGGCCACCACTCCACCTTCTTGATCAGCAGCGATAAATAGCGGAATAGGATTTTGATTTTTTTGAACAAGCTTTTGAAGGCCAGCACTTAACAAGTGGACTTGCTTGGGAGAATCAAGTCCATTTGACCAGTTGTAGTAGATGATTCCTCCAATTTTAGTATCTTGAATAAGCGCCCTGGCATCTTCATTAGCCACTTCGCCATGGAAATGCGCCATCAGGAGCTGGCCCACTTTTTCCTCAAGGGAAAGCGATTGCACGGCACTAGTTCCATAACAGGGAAGCGCACATACACCTAAAAAAGCTAGAAATCGCCATGCATTGAACACCGGATACCTCTCATATAAAATTGCCTTCACTTTTAGGCTATGGGGGTAATTTTGTCCAAAGATACTCAGCATCTCTCTAAACAAGATTACATCAATAATCCGCTTTTGCAGCCCCAATTAGCGCCAAAAGAGCTCTATCCTACTATCTCCAATTGCGCTTGGCAAGAAATATCAGGAGTATTGCTCTGGAATTTGCTATAGTCATCTTCGGTTTTTTGAATTCAATTCAAATCTGAAGCGCCCTAACAGCTCAATTTAGGTTCGAAGAAAAAGGGAGTAGCTTGATCTGCGATCTATGGAAGACCCATAAAAAAACCACACAATATTAAGATCTTTACAAAAAATTTACAATCTTTGGTTACAACATAGCTATATAGATGAGAATAGGCATAATCCCACAACACCTACCTCACCACAACTTTAACATGCCCACATCTTAAAAGAGGTTATATGTCTTTTTATTTAAGAATATCTCACATGAATTCCAATTCTAGTTCTAGCTCTACTTCAAGATTTTCGCCGATAAACTCTAACCTTACCAATCCATTGTCGAGATTGCCAAGCGCACTATTATTAAAAGTGGGAGATTTTCTATATTTTAAGGAGTTAGGAGGTGTAAATCAGTATTTAAGCAAGATTCAATTTGAAGGAGCAACTGCGCTAATTTTAAACGCTATCCCTTTGTCAAGGTCAACCCCTTCAGCTAGTGAGAACAGCTTATCACCAGCAAAACTTCCGACAAAGATATTCTCTTGTATCACCACATTTTTGGACCCTAAAAATTTGGCTTTAGCAGGTCGA
>PLSG01000443.1 GCA_003164155.1 Parachlamydiaceae bacterium
CATACCTTTATTCAACTTGCCAATTCTCAGCCTTGGCCCCTGTCCCTATTTTCTGAATTCGGTTCCTCCGAATTCAGAAAATAGGGACTAGCAATTTGGGTTATTTATTCCTCTGCTTCATTGTCAGCAGCCAAAGCGGCAGCCGCAGCTGTGGATTTTGAAGAAGTGCTTTTTTGGCCATTTTCTTTGCAGTGCTTAATCACCAAGCTCTCGAGCTCATCGAGAAGTTTGGGGTTATTTTTCAATTCTTCGCGCACCGCTTCTCTGCCTTGTCCCAGGCGTTGTCCTTTGTAGCTAAACCAAGCGCCTTTTTTATCGACGATATTAAATTCAGCCGCCAGGTCAATTACCGAGCCTGTGCGTGAAATCCCTTCGTTGAAGAGAATATCGAATTCGGCTACTTGGAAAGGCGCCGCCATCTTGTTTTTGGCGACCTTTACTTTGACGCGATTTCCCACTTCGGAACTGTCTGGACCTTTAATTCCGGCCATGCGGCGGATGTCTAAACGGATCGATGAGTAAAATTTTAAAGCGCGTCCGCCAGTAGTGGTCTCTGGGTTGCCATATACAACGCCAATTTTTTCGCGGATCTGGTTAATGAAGATGCAGCAGGTATTGCTTTTGGAAAGCGTCGCGGTCAATTTGCGCAGGGCTTGCGACATCATGCGGGCTTGCAATCCCATGAAAGAATCGCCAATCTCTCCTTCCAGTTCTGCCCGCGGTACGAGGGCGGCGACGGAGTCTATGATAATTACGTCTATGGCATTCGAACGCGCCAGCATTTCGGCGATGTTTAAGGCTTCTTCGCCGCAGTCGGGTTGGCAGATCAAAAGGTCATCTATCTTGACCCCAATTTTAGTGGCATAGGCCGGATCTAAAGCATGTTCTGCGTCGATATAAGCGGCTACGCCGCCATTGCGTTGGGCATTGGCCACTACGTGGATCGCCAAGGTTGACTTACCTGAAGATTCAGGCCCATATACTTCGACAATCCGGCCGCGCGGCAAACCGCCGATTCCCAAGGCTAGATCTAAAGTTAGCGCACCTGTTTTAATAACGCTGACTTCTCTTTCCGAAGAGTGTTTTCCCAAGGACATGATGGCTCCATCGCCAAATTGCTTCTTGATGTTACTGCATGCTGCTTCTAGGGCTTTTTTACGTTCTATATCAGCTAGTGCTTTTTTTGTATCAGAAGGATTAGACATATGTATCTCCTTAATTTCTAATGTTGCATGAAGCACAAGAATACAGGACCAAGATTAGGAAATCTAGGAAAACAAAAATTTTGGGAGTGTTCACCATCCAGAGAATGGTCTTTGCTAAAATGATTGACGGAAATAAAATTTAAAAATAGGGTTGTTGTTTTAACGCTGCGAGGTATTTTATATGGTTCCTTCTTTAGCCTATCGGCATGTAGATGCCCTCAGAACACATGTCTGGGAACAAGCGGAATTGCGCTATTCCAAGCAAAATATTTTGGTGAGAACTGCCGCGACCGCCGCCTTGTCAGCCATGTCTTTTTTATTGGTCGCCTATCATGTCGGTGGCATGACCTGTACGGGTAGCCTAGTGGTCTTCAAAGCGACGTTGGGCAAATTTCCCCTTCCCCAGCAGCGCAACGTGGCGTATCTTTTTCCCGTCTGGGTGAATAAAGCACAGCTCACTTTGCATGTGCGCAAAACGACCTTATTGATCAATGAATTATTTTTGCTGACAGTCTGCGGCAGTTTTAAATTGTGGTGGGTGATCAACTATCGCAAAGCGTGGAATAAAACGCCTTCGCCCGTCATACATCTTCCATCTGCCTCTACAGCACTGCCTACACCTTTAATCTTGCCTGTTCCGCCTGGCAGGCAAATTTTCATGCCGTCGCAAAATGTGCCGCCCAAAAGAAGTGAACCGCTTCTCTTAACTCCGCCGCCCTCCACAAACATTCCCCTGTCTCCCTTAAAAATCCCCCCTATGGAAATCCAAGCTGAGATTCCCGTTATTGTCACCGCAAACATCGATCAGTTCTTCATAGTGCCAAATGCACCCTGTCTGCCACAGGTACCGACAGATCCAAAAGAGGACTTACAGATCCAAGCCATAGCGCCAGCTGCTCCGTTAGCGACACCGTGCCCCCTGCCATGCACATCGCCTTTTGATAGCTTTAAAAATGAACAAAGCGAAAACCGCGAAGCTGAGCAAAAACAAGGCGAAAAACTAGTTGTGGATCTCCCGATTTCAGCGGAACCTACAAATTGGTTCTTGAGTTGTTTTTCTATGGCGGCTAGCAATGTTAAGGCGGCTTTAAGTTCATCAAAATCCACTCTGCATCACTACTGCATCGATCAAGACCACCCGTGGAAGCAGCAAAAGTATCAACTCATTTTGCAAAACATGCAGTTTGCCCTTCAGCCAAAGACGACGAAGCATTCTTTTGAACCTCTGATGAGCGTGTCTGCGCTATTTTCTCGTTATTCGACGGATCATCCCACACATGGAGCTTTAGAACAGGGCACTTTGGCTGTAGTGAAGGCCCTTTTGCAAAACTGTGTCGACTGCCGCATGCAATATACCGCAGTGCTAGATGCTTTGCGCGCAGTTTTAGGATGTGCTGAATATCGCTTGGAAAGCGCAAAAAAAGCGCGCGGCGAAAAATACCTGCCAGAAGTCGACCTGCTACAGGCTGTGTGCTTTTTCCGACTCACCGAAAATCACATTTATTCTTTTTGTGAAAACACCGTCAATATGGTGATTAAAGAAGGCTATGAGCAAATGGAAATAGCCAAAAAAGTCCTGTCAGAAAGGAATTTAAAAGATGAGGCAGACAGCAAAGCAGAGGCTTATAACTCCCTTGCGGTCGATTGGAAAAGGCAATTCCAGGCTATCGATGCGGCGCCAGGCAGGCTCAAGGCTGAGCGCTTAGCCGTGGAAAAGGGCAAACTTCAGGGTACTTTGAATTTTAACTTCGACCCTCACCGTCAAGGCAATGTGCCCTTTGTCCTGTACGATTTTCCTCTGCAGGGGCTGCGGGAAAAAGCTGTAAAATCGCTGCGCTGTCTGCGCTTTGGTACGCCGACTATCGAGGAAATGAGCCTGATTAAATCGGCTTATATTAATCCGGAATTTATCGGGTATGTGCAGTTTTTGCAAAACACCCGGCAGTCGCATGTCTACTTCAGCTTGCAAAATGATCAGAGCAAATGGATTGGCAACGAAAAGGGGCGCTCAAGCGCCATCAAGGAGCTGGCTTTAGATTATGCGGGCACGCTGCATGTGGTCATTTTATCTCAAGACTCCCACTTTTACGAGCAAAAATCCCCTTTTGATCGATGCGACGAGGCGCAGGCTTTCAAGCTGGCTTTCCTTGATCAGATGCTGCATGCGGAAAAATCGGGTTTTCATTTTCCCGAAGATTGGAAAAAATGCCCGGAATTTATCTCTATGCTAAAGCGTCTGCTCGACGATGTGCATGCCATATTATATCCTGGCCAAGAAATTCTTGCCAAATCCGAAAGAGAAGACTTCATCGAGATATACTATGCCCTGGCCATCTTGTTTAGCTTGCGCTATGCACAAGCTGATTTTTTCAATATTAGCTGTAAGGATGCCATCGATAGGGGGGGCAAATGCAATTCCATTCTATTCAAAATTATCACGCTCTTAATGGATACAGCCGCAGCTCACCTCAGCGAACACCGCACAATCACGCACGCGCCGGCTTTGCTTACTAAAAAGCAAGCCATCATCGAAAGCCGACGCAAGCGGTTGATACCGGTTTTGTGCCGCCTATCGGATCCCGCTGTGGGAGAACGCCTCAGGAAGTATGCCTCGGCGTATGGCATACTGCCTGGCTATGATCTGTCTATCTGCAAAAGATAGTAATTTTCCTAAATCCGCAAAGGGAAATAAGGCTTAGCTTGGCGTGGCTACCGCAGCCGCGCCGCCATGCAAGTACTTGCCGCGCCCTGCGCGTAATCATTGCAATCTTGCACATAGATTGTGTATCCTCTAGCTTTCGATACTTAAGAAGGTTTTGATCTATGTGGAAGCGCTTGATTTTGATTTTTCCTTTTCTCATGCTAGTGGGATGTGCTTCAAAGCAGTCATATACTGAGATTGTCGCACCGGAGTTGACCGCGCTTAATATCATCGACCGCAATGGCCTTAGTGAAACCATCAGCACGCAAGAGCGGGTGGTGCAATACCAATGCGTTGATTTTCTTCAGCCCCAACCCTATCAAAAAGTTCTGAGGATCTTCGGCCGCGATCCTCAAGGCAACATTTCGTCGTGCATCAATAGCTATCACCCCAACGGGCAACCCAAGCAGTATCTCGAAATCGTCAATGCACGGGCCTATGGAAGATATGCCGAATGGTATGCTAACGGTTGTATGAAGATCGACAGCACGGTGATTGGGGGAGCGCCAGACATCGATGATAAGTCTACAGCTACCTGGCTTTTTGAGGGGGGGAGCAAAGCTTGGGCAGAAAACGGCTGCCTGGAAGCCGAGTTTTGGTATGTCAAAGGCCAGCTTTCAGGTTTGGCCACATATTACCATGCAAATGGAAGCATCTGGAAGGTTATTCCTTATCAGTGCAATCAAATCAATGGCACCATGCAGGTGTATTTGGATAATGGGCAGCTGTTTCAAACCATAGGGTATTTGCAGGGGATCAAACATGGGGCCACCACGCGTTATTGGAGGGCCGATTTGATAGCTTCGCAAGAAATCTACAACCAAGGCTTACTCGAGTCTGGCTTTTATTGCGATGGACAAGGCGCGGTAATTGCTGAAATTGCGGCAGGAAAGGGCTTGCGTGCTGTATTTGGCAAGCAAGGGGTTAGTGAACTGCAGACATATAATAACGGCGTACTGGACGGCAAAGTAGAGCTTTTTGATGAATGGGGAGGTTTGGTTGAGCAGTACTTCATCAAAAATGATCTGAAACACGGCGAAGAAATCCAGTACTATGGAACTCCCTTTTTTAGCAATGCTGCGGCTTGTCCCACCAAACCCATTCCCAAGTTGTCCATTACCTGGTACGAGGGAAAAATACAGGGATTAGTCAAGACGTGGTACGAAAATGGCTGCCAGGAAAGTCAAAAGGAAATCAGCCATAACTGCAAAAATGGTCTTTTATCGGCCTGGTACCGCGATGGCTCTTTAATGCTCCTCGAAGAATACGATCACGATAAACTGATCAAAGGCGACTACTTTAAAAGAGGGGACAAATATCCCCTCAGCCAAGTTCACCATGGAAAGGGCACGGCCACCATTTTCGATTCCTACGGCAACTTCATGCGCAAGGTCAACTATCATCAAGGGCGTCTAGCCGATTAGTGCGCAGACAATCCCCCATAGGCAGCTCGACAGCTTGGTCTTTTGCACAGCATCTAGCGATGGCACGGCTCCTTCTGATGAGAGCGATGTAAAGGGGCTTTACATCGCTCTCTAATTGGTTGCGGAAGCGCTAATCCCGAAACACTTAAAAACTAAATATTTAAACGCGCGCTAATTTATAAAGTCTTAATGAATTTTGTATACAATTATTCTAGAAAGCATAGGTGAGCGTGTGGCGCGTTTTAAGTCCCACTTCGTCTTACATGCATTTGCTTAACCAATTGAGCGAAATAAAATAAAAGAAGGTGGATAGGAATGAGAACTTATGCGGTTTACGATACTATATCAAAATTACAAGATAATCTCTATGCGAAGATTAACAGTTTTTCTGAAACAAATAAAATCTTAGGACATCTTAGCGCTATACCTGTAGCTCTATTAGATGTGGCATTAGATACACTTAAAACACCACTAGGCGGTATTGAATGCATAGCGCTGGCGGCTATCAATTTGATTGGCGCAGCGTTTTCCAAGAAGTT
>PLSG01000553.1 GCA_003164155.1 Parachlamydiaceae bacterium
TTCTGGAATTTGTAGTTTTAGGTGGAAAAAAAGACATGGAGAGGTCTATCTACCCCTTATTAGGGTAGTTTAGATTTAGTCATAGATGATGTAATTTGCATCTTCCCAATGCGGCGGATTGCGATGAATCGGAAGTGAGCCGTATATATTCTTATAGATAAAAAAAACTATATGCTGTACAAGCTTATTTTCAATTTTGCTAGGAGGTGGCATGTCGCAACAAAATAAGAAAGATATTTCATTCGATGAAAGCGATAATTTATCTGTATGGTGGCGCTATGCGGTCATCATTGTGATGATCATTGGTTTTAGTATTTTGGGATTTATAACCACCCTGTCTTACGAAAATGCCCCTCCCATTCCAGACAAAGTAATCGATAGTGAGAATAATGTCGTATTTACCAAAGAGAACATTCAGGAAGGGCAGTCAGCCTTTCTGAGATATAATTTAATGGAGCATGGAACCCTTTGGGGGCACGGTGCTTATTTAGGACCAGATTACACGGCGGAATACCTTCATCAGGAAGCTCTCGCCATCCTGGATTATTTAGCCAAAAAAGCAGAGGGGAAATCTTTTTCTGAACTTTCCCAAGAACAACAATTTGGCATCAAAGAACAAGTCTCCTTCATCCTTAAGCAAAACCGTTTTGACTTTAAAGAAAATGTTTTAGTCTATACTCCTGAAGAAATCGATGCTTTTGGTAAGGCTCTAATCTATTGGAAAGCCTATTTCACTGAAGGCACGGCTCCTGGTTTGCCAAAGAATTATATTCAAAATTCAAAAGATCTCACAGACTTGATAACTTTTTTTTCGTGGGCCAGTTGGGTTGCCGTCACCAATCGTCCTAATGAAAATTGTTCATATACCAATAACTTCCCTTATGATCCCCTGATAGGCAATTTTCCCTGCTCTGATGCTTATTTTTGGAGCGCCATGAGCTTGATATTTCTGCTGGGTGCTACCGGATTGATGCTTTTTCTTTTTGGAAAATTCGACTTCCTTGGATGGGACCCTAAGAGAAAGCCTCGTCATGTGCATGAGACTCATCTGGATACTCCCCTTTTAAGTGCCGGACAATTAGCTACAATGCCTTATTTTGTGGTCGTGGCAGTTTTATTTTTGCTTCAAGCACTGTTTGGGGGTTTAATTGCGCATTATCGCGTGGAGGGAAGCTTTTATAGTCTACCCATTGTAGATTGGGTGGCTTATAACCTAGGTAGAACCTGGCATCTGCAGCTAGCTATATTTTGGATTGCGACAGCTTGGGTAGGAGGGGGCCTTTTTATTGCTCCGATGCTAAGTGGTGNNGGATGCTCGTGATAGTTGTATTTGGCAGCCTGACAGGAGAGTTCTTAAGTGCGCATGGCTTATTACCAGGTGAGATTTGGTTTTGGCTGGGGAATCAGGGCTCAGAATATTTGGATTTAGGACGTTTCTGGCAATATTTGCTGATCGCCGGCTTTTTCTTTTGGCTATGGCTTCTTTTTCGAGCTTTGCGTCCAGCTTTTTCCAACCCGAAATTAAAAGAATTCAGCATCCTTTTTTTCCTGGCGGCAGCCGCCATACCCATCTTTTATGTCCCGGCTGTATTTTATCACCACCAAACCAACTTTACTATCATAGACACATGGAGGTTCTGGATCATTCATTTGTGGGTGGAAGGTTTTTTTGAAGTCTTCGCTACAGTATTGACAGCAACTATTTTCGTGCAAATGGGTGTGACTAAGTTGATCACCGCCAAAAGAGTCATCTACTTGGATATCATTCTTTATCTAGGTGCTGGTGTGGTTGGAACTGGCCACCATTGGTATTTTACGGGACAAACCAGTGTAAACATGGCCTTGTCGGCGTGTTTTTCGGCCATGGAAGTTGTTCCATTGACTTTGCTGACCCTCGATGCCTGGGATTTTATACGCGTTTCCAGCTTGCGTTGCGAAGAATGCGGACGTTTCTTAGCCGCGCGACAAAAATGGACTATTTATTATTTGATCGCTGTGGGTATGTGGAACTTTATAGGTGCAGGGATGTTTGGTTTTTTGATCAATTTGCCAATCATATCGTATTTTGAAGTTGGCACAAACTTAACCCAAAATCATAGCCATGCTGCCATGTTCGGTGTTTTTGGCATGCTAGCATTGGCAGTCACTATGTTCTGCATGCGCGCCATGCAAACAGAAAAAATTTGGGAAAAAACTAAAAACCTTGTCAAAATTGGTTTTTGGGGTCTTAACATTGGCATGGGACTGATGGTTATAGTTGATCTTTTCCCCTCAGGGGTTCTCCAACTTTGGGATTCAATAGCAAATGGCTACTGGCATGCTCGTCATCTAAACTTTATCATGTCTGGTTTTTTCCATACTTTGGAATGGATCCGATTAGGGGCGGATGCCGTATTTATTGTTGTAGGTGTAATTCCTACGGTCAGCGCGATCTTTATCACCTATAAAGATGGATTTTATACGCACCTGGAGAAAAATAAAATAGCAGAGTATTAAAATAAACTAAAACTATATTTCATTTTAGGTAACTATTCACATTCCCTCGGAGAAACCGGGGGAAATTGAATCAGGGCAG
>PLSG01000209.1 GCA_003164155.1 Parachlamydiaceae bacterium
AAATTTTTATCACAAAGAAACACACCTAGAACACAAAGGACGCAAAGAAGGCACAGGAAAAAATTTACAGAATTGATTCATACCCTTAAATTTTCCTCTTCCTCTTTGTGTCCTTTGTGTTCTTAATGTGTTTCTTTGTGATAAAAATCCTAAAAAAAGGCTTGTGAAATAAGCAGGCAAAAAAATGCAAAGTCAATTCTCTCCTTGATCGAATTTCAAAATTTTTATCGCAAAGAAACGCACAAAGGGCGCAAAGGACGCAAAGAAGGAAAAGAAGAACATAAAAATAATTTAAATTTTCTCTTCCTCTTTGCGTCCTTTGTGTTCTTTGTGCGTTTCTTTGCGATAAAAAATTTTAAAGTTTGACAATAAAGCTTTCCCTACAGCATATGTTTGCAGCATATGTTTGCAAACATTAAACCTGGGCAGTAACCTTATGCAAAAAGCCATTTTTCCTGGCACTTTTGACCCCCCCACTCTAGGGCATCTAAATATTGTGCGACGCGCAGCCAAGCTTTTCGACGGGTTATACGTGGCCATTGGGGAAAACACCTCCAAGCCCCAACCCCTTTTTAGTATAGCAGAGAGAATCGATCTGCTCCAAAAGTCCACGCAAGATATTCCAGGAGTGAAAGTCGTGGATTTTCATGGCCTTCTCGTGGACTTTGCCCGGGAAAAAGGGATAACGACGATCGTGCGGGCCATGCGCAATTATTCCGATTTCGAAAGCGAAACTGCCCAAGCGCATATGAATCAACGGCTGGGGGAATTAGAAACGGTCTATCTGCTAGCCGATGAAAACTACCGCCAGGTCAGCTCCACACTGATCCGCGAAATAGCAAAATATGGCAAAGACTTGGGCGCTTTCCTCCCAAAAGATGTCGCTGCAACCATCGCTCGGCGCTTTGCAGACTTACCCAAACCTTAACCGATAATCAGGCCAAAGATGCATCCACCACACCTTTTGCTATGCCTCTGCCTGGCAAGGCTCATCCTTGCATGGCCAGCGTCCCTGCCCGCCCAACCCCCATCTGCCAAGGCCCTACGCCCCGAGGAATTAGATGCCGCAGAGTCCTTTCAAAAAGGAGACAGGAAGACTGCTATCGCATTTTACCAGGCCCAGCTAGCCAGTGCCCTTCCCCCGGCACAAAGTGAATGGCAGGTCAAACTGGCGATTGCTACCTACCAAGATCAAGAAGTGGAAAAAGCCTTTTTAATCTATCTGTCCGCATTGGATAATGCCCCCCTTGCACCGCCTCCTCCATTTTCAGAAGCAGAACAAGCCCTATATGCCCGCGCTCTGAAAGAGTACCTCGACCATCCGGGGAGCGCCGCCTCTCAAACCGCCCGCCGCATGCTCGAAGAGTATGCGCCGCACATGGCTAAGCACCCGGAATACTACCACCTCAATCTACTTTTAGCCGCAGCTTATGCCAACATCGGTGAATTCGCAGACTTTTTTCGCACCTTCTACCACTCCTACCCTCATCTATCCACCAGCTATATGGCCTATAAGACCAAGGCGATCTTGCATCTCAAGCTCTTCGAACGCGCGCGCAGCGCACAAGAAAAAGAAAAACAAAGAAAAGCGCTGATTGAAAACGTCGAAAGTGCCAGCGCCTTAAACCACGCTGACACGGCACTCTACAGACTGATCATAGCCTTCGCCACCCCTGCTGAGAAACCAGGGCAGACCAAAGCTGTATTGAATAAAATAGTCAATGAGAATATTATTGTGCCGCGAGCAGACATCTTTTTTTACGCGCAGCAAGCCATTGAAAACCAACAATTTGAACTCGCACAGCGCTTTGTCAATGCTGCGCGACAATGGTATGCGCATAGCAAACAGGTGGATGCCGCTCAAAATTTCATCAATGCTCATAAACCGCATTAAAAGCCACACTTAAAGGGATATCGAATGGAAATACGCAGGCTAGGCGACTATAATTTGATTAAGCAAATTGGGCAAGGCTCGCTTGGCACAGTATATCTAGCCGAACACCGCTTCATGAAAAAGCAATACGTGCTCAAGGTTTTGCCGCAAGAGCTGGCCGTAGACCGGGGCTTTATCCAGCGCTTTGAAGACGATGTCAGCATTCTGGCCACTTTGGAGCATCCCCATATTGTCAAAATCCACAACGTTTCCTTTTCCGAAGGGCAATACTTTCTGGTCACCGACTGCACAGTGGACGATTTAGGCGAAACCACCAATCTCGCTCAGTATATGATGGCCCGCGGTAAGCGCTTGGAAGAGAGCGAATTGCTGCGCCTGCTGCGCCAAATCGCCGAAGCTTTGGACTACGCCCACAGCAAAAAAGTCAATAACAAAGAGATCGTGCACCGCGGCATCAAATTGAACAACATCTTGGTAAGCAAAGGGGAGACGGGCATCGATTTAAAGCTCGCCGACTTCGGCCTGTCTAGAATCTTGGGTAGCGGAGCTGTATTGAGCCGCACTTATAAAATGGTGGCCGAAACATTGGGGATTCCCTCTCCCTACTCAGGCCTGAAGATGGAAAATGAACGCTATCCCATCCCGCCTGTCGAAACGCAAAAGCTCATCCCCCTCCACGCCTCTTTTCTGCAAAGCTATGCCTTTCTCGCGCCTGAACAGAAAAGGCTGGATTCCCCCTTTCCCGTGGATGCCAAAGCCGATATATACGCCTTCGGCATATTAGCCTATTACCTGATCATGGGAGAGGCACCCGAAGGCTTCTTCGAAATGCCTTCGACAAAAGCCATTGAATACAAGTGGAACTGGGATCAGCTCATTCAAAGCTGCTTGCAAGCGCATCCAGCCAAAAGGCCAGAGGCCCTGAGCCCTTTGCTGGACAACCTGGCGAAAGAAGAGGACTTCTACGCCTTTGCCTCCGTACACACCGAGCCAGAAGATGAAGTCATCCATGCCAAACCCAAGCCGCTAAAGGTCTCCGCCCCTTCAGCCAAGCACATTAAACCAACCCTAAAGCCGCTGATCCGCTCTCCGCATCTCGACCTTCCCACGCATGACCAAGACCCTTCGGCGGCTTTCCTGATTGATACCACCGTAAAAAACTATGAGCCCGAGCGCAAAGATGTCTCCAATATACAGCCGCTGCACACCGAGATGATAGTGATCCCCGGCGGAACCTTCTACCGGGGCAGCAACGACGGCAACCGGGACGAAATGCCCCGGCATCAAATCGACCTCAACAGCTTCGCCATCGACATCCACCCTGTCACCAATGAACAGTTCGTGCGCTTTCT
>PLSG01000293.1 GCA_003164155.1 Parachlamydiaceae bacterium
AGTTGAGTAGCACAAGCGAGTTGGCTGTTTGCTTAATCAGTGTTCTACTTCAAGAGCATCCTTGAATCAAATTGCTGATGAAATATTCAACGCAGCTCTCACGGCAAAAACTGAAAATGTAGTCTAAACTAATGTAGACCCAAGAGTTATGCAGTTATGCAGGCACGGCCCCGATCATTGGTCAGAATTAGAACCTTTCATTCCCTCTACTACAAAAGGCTTTAATATAAAGCTAACCGAACTTGCGGAGGCAGCTAACCTACGCAAAATTGAACTAGAAAAGCAGAGGGAGTTGGAAGCCAAGATGAAGAGTTTAATGGATAATACCCGAGCGGAAGGCTCTGCTCCCTCTTCCCCTATATATGAAGAGCACCGCAAATTCCTCTTAGATGTCGAAAAGCGTCAACGGATGGAAGGATTACGGCGTAGAGCTATAGAGATGTGGGAGCGCGAGGGTGAAGGGTTCAATGTAGACGAAAATGCAGAGGAATACGCTAAACGCCTAAAGGCATTCAAACCGCAAACTTGTTAAGGTCTTTTTGCCTAGCGCCAGCTAACGCCTTAAAATATCGATGAGCTGTTTGAACACTTCGTCCTTATCAGCCCCATGAAAGATATTGTGGCCGGAGTGTTTAAAAGGATATGTCTTGAAGGGTATAGCGTGTTGATTCAACACTGCCAAGACTTTGGGCATGTCCACAGTTTTTTCGAGCTCTCCATACAGCACAGATAGCTGGAAGCAGCGCACTTTGGAGATGTCTATGAAGTCCTGCAAATCGGATAATTCTTTGAACGCCTCCATAGGCATGCAAGGATACTTAAATTCTTCTTTTAAGCCTTCCAAATCAAAGGCCCCGTCAGTAACATTTGGGATTTCCCTTTTAGGTTTATGGAGATCTCATTTTTAAAGGGGCATAGACCCCAAGCCATAGGTGAAATCGACATTGACCATCTGGAGTGGAAACACTCTTCGTTGCCGCTTTGCGGCCATATAGAACAAGCCCAGCTCAAACTAGACGGCGACACAGCCCCCTTAGGTCAAGCAGGTTCAGCTTTTACCTCCATAGCTCTTGTGGGTCAGCTGCAGATAGCGCGCGGCGAAACCTATCTCATACAGAAGGATAATACTTCTTGCTGCACATTCAAAGACATTGCTGGAGGGATAACTTTTCTGCCAGCCGACCGTTCGTACATTACTCTGCAGGGCACTTGGCAGCACAAGGATAAATGCTCCCCTTTTCAACTTAGCGGAGAGATATACTCCCCTCCCGCAACACCCCTTCAGGAGATCTCTTCACTGGATTTAAAGGCTGTGTTGGGAAATACGCCTGTGAGTTCCCAGGGAAGTTCTCTTAACGAAGATCTCAGCGAGGTAGATAACCATACCAGCATGCGCCTCGCGATTCATAAAAACTCTGCCCAGCTAAAAAAAATCCTTTTCGAATTCACTCATTTTTCTGAGGAAGAATGCGGCATTTTGCAAACAGTCTTTGGCGATCCCACCGGTGCCCTCCCCTTCAAATTAATTAAAGGCACGCTTGACGGCGCATTTTCTGGAGAAATTGCCGATTCCAAGCTATCCCATCTAAATATCTCGGCGTTAAATGGAAAAGATGTAGAAATCGACTTTCCCTCTGCACAGTTACTCTTTTCTTGCGCGCACATGCACTGTGCCCTGTGCTGCGATCTCACCGCGCCGCATCCCTTAAAATCCTTAGAGGGGCAGGTGCAGCTCATGAAGGGTAGGCTACAAGGCAAAGGTTTTCCGACTGCTTTGAGCCAGCTATCTACTGACCAAGTTGAACTTGAAATCCGCAAGGGAATAATCCTAAGCAGCCCCTCTGCAGTGCAATGGGGTCCACTAAAAGGCACTTTCGCCTTCACAGGGGCAGAAACTGCAGGTGAAATACTAGACCTTAAGCTATACTACCCAGACAACTCCCAAGTTCAAGGGAAAGAAGCCCCTTTTTCACTTTCTGCCAAACTGCTTAAATGTGACCACAGCGTGTGCTGTGAATGGTTAACCTCCCTAGGTATAAATGGAGGGTTTAACCTATGCCTACCTCCCCTTTCTTGGCCCTTTTCTGCGCCCCTCTCTGTAGAAAGCAAAAATGGCGCAGCTGGTTTTAAACTGATCGACCATGGCTGGCTCAAAGCCGAAAAAATCCCCTTGGAAAGCCTCCCTCTAAAAAGTATGCTTGCCTATGTTTACCCGGCCATAAGGTCTGTTAAACTGCCCTTCCAAGTCTTAGGGTTGGTCGATATTCAAGGCACTTTTGATGCCTGTAATGCCCTGATCGAGTACAATTTTTACGATGTCACCGATAAAACACCCCAGATTACCTTAGAGGCGCCTTACGTAGCTCGTGCGCAGCATTACATAGACCTAAAAAATGGCACTCAAAAAGCTACCATACCTATCCGAGAGGTCGTTTTTTACGACAAAGTCCACGATATCCCTTTTACCGACATCAAAGGAATAATAAACTTCTCGGATGACAAAATCCACGTGGCCGATTTGGAAGCTTATGCTCACAGCATCTACTTCGCAGGTTCTATGGACATCAGCCGTTCAACCACATTCTCCGATGCATGGAATCTATACATCTTTGCGCATGCGATCAACGGCAAAGCCTCGCAAGTTCTGCCGCTGATAGCGCGCTTTGATCCTGGCAGCTTTTTAATTAATCTGCCATTAGAGGGAGAAGTGAACTTAACCGATAAAGGGGCTTTTTGGCACACTGTCCACACCTTCGACGCCTCTCCTGCCAAGCAGATAGCGGCTAACTTAAACGGATCTTTGAGCGATGGCAGCCTTTTAACGCAACCTGGCAATATAGCGTTTTCGGACCTTGGCTTCCGCTTTTCATTCGACCACCCAAGCAGTGAGCTCAAGATCTTTGATATCCAAGGCACGGCACTCGTGGGCAAAGCCACAAACTTCGAAGAATATGCCCTGGCGGGAGATAGCATACATTTTACAAACTATGCGCGCCATCAATGTGCCTTCGATCTCTGGGTGGGCGACAAACACCGCGACATCTTGCGCCTCAAGGGAAAAACCAAACTGGGGCGAGACCTTAAAAACCATACAGAGCATATAGAGTTTGAGTTTGATCCCGCACAGACCCACTTTGGCGATATGCATCCTCAGTTAATCCATCTGGTGCTAAACGATTGGACGAGTATCCAAAAATTGCACATAGAGAT
>PLSG01000187.1 GCA_003164155.1 Parachlamydiaceae bacterium
TGTGGAATTAGAGCAAGCGGGAAGTACTATTTATTTTAGTGAAGGAGATTTTAGAGATACCATAGGAGAATCCTTAAGGGCAATTCCGCCATTTGGTTATGTTCTTAATCTTCTATTTGAAAAATCTGAAGGGCTCGGAATTTTTGATACTCCAAATGGCACTAGAGAGCTGCGCCCCCTGAATCCAGATCTGACAGCGCTCCACGAGCTCCTGCATGGCTTTCATTTTGCAGCTAGAAAAATTAAAGAAATTGATTCCATATTTGGACCTCGCATTGACTGCGATAAAACCTGCGCCCTATTTAGCAACCATGAAGAATGGCGAACGATTACCGGTTTTTATGAAGAAGGTGGAGTTTTAAAACAAGAGAGCTATCACGAGCATGCCTTTGCTGCCGCTTTGGGTGAAGCAGACAAAAGAGCTATGCATTTTGCAGTTACAATCTCTCGTGAAACTGATCCTCTTAGGCATAAACTTTTTCTGGAAGCACTAAAAATTGGGGCTAATGGCACAGTCCAAAAACTTGCTGATGAAACAGAAAGGCGGCATTTACTCAAATTTAAACACACCCATCTGCGCGAAATATACAACGCCAAATTATCACATTTTAAACAAAAAGAGAAGGCCATCCTTCTAACTTATCTTATGAAAAAAGGGCTAGCGAGTGATCTAGTCAATAGAATTGCGCCATGGAAGAAGACCACGCCGTGGATGGATACGCGAACTACAATCAATTTTATGTCCAAATGGTTAACGGAACAAGATTTGGAAGGAGCTTTGCTGAATGCTTACTTTGACATGACCCAAGTTCCAGTTAGTGATATTTCCAACGCCTTCTATATTAGAACACTTGAAGAGCTTGAACGTATAGCCGATAGACCTGTAGATATCGAGGAGCTGGCCAAAATTAATAACCTTGTAAAGCAAGCATATTTCGCCGCCCAAGCCACCTTAAGTGCTGTGGCTCCTGAAAAGGGAGAAGAACTTGAAACGCTGATTAGTCAAACGCAAGACGGCTATAACAATATAATCGCGGCACTTAAACCACTCATGCATGATGTCACACAACTCTCTTTGAATTTGACTCGAACCCAAAGGCTAAATGAAATTCCTTCTATTATTGCTCACTATGCTACTCCAAAAGAAGAAAACCCCTCTAAGGTAGATATAGCTCAATTGCTAGCCAAAATTTTCGATGAAATATTCAAACCCCATGACCAGACTTTTCACTCTTAAAATAAACAAAATTTAAAAATGCACATAATAAGGTATCTATAAGATGAATACAAGCGTCATAGGGGCATCAGTTTCGACTATCTTTACTTCTGAACCGCCTTCTAAGCCAAGTCAGCTTTCCTCTTCTTTTCCCACCCCTTCTAGCTTGCCTCCTATCCCTTCCGTGCCCATCCCTGCATCTTCCGTGCCCGTATCAGCAGAGGTTGAGTTAACCAAAGAAATTGCCCTTAAGTTATTTGCACCGCCTTCAAGCAGATCTTCCACTTCCTCCTGTGAATCGGCAACAGGCCTAATCCCAGAATATGGCGAAAGCTTCCGCATACACTACGCTAAATTGCAAACCCTTTTTAATTTTCTAAAAATTGACTTGCCACAGGATTTCGGATGCTTAACGCCTGATCAAATTGTTCACTTAGGTTTGCCAACTATTGTGCTTGCCATGTTTAGAAATAAACCCCTTTCTCCACTTTCCATAAAAAATTCCGAGCTAGCCCAAGATATAGCTTTAAATATCTTTGTGCAGATTGTCGACTTAGAAAACAATTCTGCGTGCCACGCTAAAGTCTCCATGTGCAAAATGGAAAAAGCAGAGCAGTTTCAAGGTTTAGTCGAACTTTTGGACAAACTCAGCTCCACTCTCCTTTTGGACCCTGTCGTCAAGAAAATACTTGTAGAATGCTTCACTGCTGTTTGGAAACTTAAAATGAACGGCCATCCCGATGCATTTTACTCCCGTCCCCTGATGCTTACTGCAGAGAATGCTTTAAGTACCGGTCAAGCCACTCTATTAAAATACTCGGAAATTATGACCGCTGTTTCTCATCTACTGCTTCAAGGGTATGCCACTCTAACTAGCAGATTTGAAGGGCTTGGCATGGATTTAAACGAACAAAAAAAAATTATACAGCAATTTAAATCTGAACTTAAAGAATTTGTTAGCTTACAAGAGAAGGCGAAATACAACTATTACGTAAAGAATAATCACTTTTTTTTAAAGATCTTTAAGGGCATCAACTTGCATATTCATCATCCCCTGACGAATTTGTCTAGGGAATGTAGTCGACTTTCCGATTCTTTACATTCAAATATAGCCTTGGTTGTACAGCTGGAGCGCATAATTTGGCGAGGAGCGGCAATTGAGAGAGCTTTTAGTATTCAAATTCCCAAGCTGGAAGGCTATTTCCACGAAATGGAAAACCAAGTCAAACAGCCCTCAAAACGCCTGCCCGATACTGAAATTGTGCGAGATCAGCAAAATCCTGTAACCGTTTTAGAGATCTTAGCTAGCTCAATCGATGAGTGGCAAGACTCTCTTTCAAACATTCGAGAGCTTTGTTTAGATAAAAACGGCACAGAAAACTTTATGAGCCTGATCACCCACTGCATGCGTTCTGATCCTTCAAAGAAAGATCTCGCATATTTTATCAGATCAGGAATTCCTGCTAAAACTTTAGAAATTTTAACCAAAAAAATTCAAAACAAAGCAAATGCTTACATCGCACGAGCTATAAAAAGCTCCCTCGCACCCACCGACAAAAAAACTGCTGCTCGGCCAAATGCGCTTGATAAACGAGACGTTAGTTCAACTATTGAATTCCAGTTTCTGGAATACAAAAAAAGATTACTTCCCCTCAGCATAGCTATAGCTCGCACCCTAGGTCCGCGCGCTCCCCTCATAACTATAGTTTCTTCCATTTACCAGTGGTTACGGAAAATGCAAAAACTAACGGTGGAAGGCGAGTCTGATTTGAATCCGTCGATATCCCCAACAATGATGGTTGAAATTGAAGCCAACTTTAAGGCTGAATCTAAGAAATATAACCTAGAAAAAGCAAATAAGTTACTTGGAAAAAAAGTGGGGGCACAAAGTTTATTAAATACGGAAATTCATAAAAGTTTCCTTGAAGATACCTTCGCTATTTTAAAAAAATTATGCCGGGCTATGCGCCTGATAGAAAGCCTCATGGGGACCGCCCATGATTTAAAAAGCCTATTTTTAGAAGATGCTCGACTCCAAATTGATTTACCTTATTCCCTTCCAGAACTCTCAGATTTTCCCGAAATTGCCACCGGGAAACTAGTTCTTGTAAAAAAAGGAAAAAAAAAGAAAAAGACAGTAACCATCCCAGCATTGCCTTTACCCCCTCCCCAGGAAGCTTTGAGCAAAAAAGCTTCCGACGCTTTGAGCACAAGCTCTTCAAGTTCCTCGGAACCCAGCACATTTTCTATTACAGAGCAGATGTTTGCTCATTTGTTGACCGATACATCTATGCATTTTGAAGTATCTCCTTATTTAGACACTCTAAACAGAGAATTCACGCCTATTACCGCGGCCCGTTATGATCAATGGCAAGCCATCTACCAGGTAACGGTAATACATGAGATGCTGCAAAGCGCGCGTTGTTATATCGACGAGGTTATGCCTATGTGTATAGAGCGCACTTTGATTCCCACCCTGAGACATCAGCAATATTTGGCTATAGAAAGATAC
>PLSG01000221.1 GCA_003164155.1 Parachlamydiaceae bacterium
CATGTAGCGCGCATTGTTCGGCTCGTCTTTGAGCCCTTGTGACAGCAGCCTGATATCGCGTTCAAATTTATCGGCTTTACACCCTCCGTCATTGCGGTCATCGATCACTAAAGTCGACAAGTTGGCCTGGGTGTTATGCGGCTCTTTACAAGCCCAGTATTCATGTGTGACTCCTACGCAGTCCCAAGGCAAGGATGCGCGCATGAGCCGCGTGTTGTGATAAGACATGTGCGGGGTTTTTTGGATAATTAAATAGGAATCGTGCGTGAGCTGCTCTGGACGGAAAGCGGATTCAACCTCCAGCATCATATCGGCATCCAGCAAAAGCAAATAGGTGTGTGGCAAAGAAAAACCCAACTCCTTTAGTGTGTCTTGGGCGGCTTTAGCCGAAAGCGTCCTGTTGTGGCCAAAGTTGAGCCATGCATGGTGGTGTACTTTGCCCGGAATGCCATGTTTTTGCATGTAGTTTTCGACCACTTCAACGGTGTTGTCTGTCGAACCGGTATCGCAGATGCACAAGCAGTCTACCACATCTTTTGCGCTCTCCAAGCACCTTTCGATGATGCGCGACTCATTTTTCACTATCATGGTGAGGCAAATAGCCGTTTTTGCTGAGGGAATAGGCGATTGCGCAGACGCAGTATCCGCTTGAGGTAGGCGATTATCAGGTGCGGGACCTGCCTGTAAGATGGTTGCGAATAACATCGGGCAGAGGCAGACAACACAAAGAAATGCGAATTTTTTCCACAGCTTCAACATGGCTTTTCCTTGTACAAAGTCGAGTTAAAATAAAGAATCATATGCAACATGGGCACTATACACAACGCGGAATTTCTGAAAAAGTTTTTTGTTAAAGTTCACCTATGCAGCAGATATGTGAGGACTTGCGCTGATCCTGCGCTGATCCTGCACTAGACAAAAATGGCTATTTCTGGTAGACTTGCATTCAATTTTAAACAGCCATTAAGCCATTAAGTGTGTCGACAATGATTATCCAAATTATAGACAAGCTTTTCTTAGTATATATGATCATGCTTTTTGTACGCATACTCGGATCTTGGTTTCCTGAGTATAGAGACACCCGCTTTATGCTCTTTATTGCCTTTTACACCGACCCCTACCTCAATCTATTCCGTCGCTTCATCCCTCCCTTGGGCATGCTGGACATCAGCCCCATAGTGGCCTTTTTTGCTCTGCAGCTCATTGAAGGATTGACCAAGTATGTGGTGAGCGCACTATGAACGATCAACAAAACGCGCCCCTTCAAAAGCCTTTTCAGCTGGGAAAAATATTCCTCCCCAGCAATGTGCTTTACGCCCCTTTGGCCGGATGCTCCGATTTCCCTTTCCGCCAAATGTCCGCCGCCTATAAGCCGGGATTGATTTACTGTGAAATGGTCAAGATGGATGCTCTGATCCGTCACGACCAAGGCACCTTCCATCTGCTCGATTACGAAAAGGGCATGCACCCCATCGGTGGACAGCTGTGCGGCAGCAAGCCTTCCATAGCTGCTCAGGCAGCGCGTATCATTGAAGAATTGGGCTTTGATGTGGTGGATCTCAATTGCGGATGCCCTGTGGATAAGATCACTAAAGACGGCAGCGGTTCAGGCATGCTAAAAACACCACATCTGATCGGTGAGATTATCGCCAACATGGTGGCCGCAGTTAAAATCCCCGTCACGGTTAAGATCCGCTCTGGCTGGGATGAAGAAAACATCAACGCGGCGACGATCACGCAGATAGCCGAGGAGGCCGGAGCTGCGGCCATATGCATTCACGGCAGGACCAGATACCAAGCCTACAAAGGGCCGGCTAACTGGGAACACATCCGCGCGTGCAAGCAAGTCGCCAAGCGCATCAAAGTGATTGGCAATGGGGATATCACCGATGCGGCAGCGGCCCAGAAGATGTTTGCCTATACTGGCTGCGATGCTGTGCTAGTGGCCAGAGGGACTATGGGACAGCCTTGGATAGCCGAAGATATTTACCGTCTATTGAGTGGGCAGGAGATTCGCGAAAGAACCCTAGAAGACTGCCGCCAAGCCCTACTGGAGCATTTTCATCACACATGCAGCTACCATAGCGACCGACGGGCGGTACTCGATATGCGCCGCGTGGGATGCTGGTACGTAAAGAAAGCCGCCGGAACGCGCGAGTTTAGAGGTGCGATCAGCAAAGCGGGCTCCATCGAAGATATCCGCAGCTTAATCACGGATTTTCCCTTGACAATGCCTGCCGTTGGCGAATATGTTGCTGAAGAAGCAGAATGCGCGGAATGTGCCGGGTAGTGCATTAAAAACTTAAGGGATCAAAAGGTCACACGCCATGTCCCTTATTTCCTTTTGGCAGTTGACCTGGATATTTTAAATTGAGAGGGTGCCATGCCAGATGCTAATGCC
This sequence comes from Parachlamydiaceae bacterium, assembly GCA_003164155.1. GTDB lineage: Bacteria > Chlamydiota > Chlamydiia > Chlamydiales > Parachlamydiaceae > BOG-1457. The sequence goes on from PLSG01000221.1 coordinate 2,402, forward strand.
CTGCCCAGTACGATAGTACACGTACATGTGATTGTGCGAGGTGTAGTGCAAGGAGTGGGCTTCCGCTATGCCGCACAGCGCTTGGCAAAGCGTCTGGGTATAGTCGGCACTGCCAGCAACCGGCCGGATGGCGCCGTCGAAATCCATGCCCAAGGCCCTAAAGGGGTGCTAGATCTATTCTTGGTCAGCCTCTCCAGCGAAGTCCGCGCGGCCAGCATTGCTTCCGTCACCAAGGAGTTTTCCACTCCCACCTTCCGCTATTTTGGATTTGAGATTACACACCGACACACATATTGAAAACTCTTTTTTAAAATAATACTATGAAATATTGTTGATTAATGTGGCGTGTGCTAATATATAGAAAGCTACTCGTTAGCACCCTTAATCTAAGTGAGGGGAATGAGTAGAGTTGAAATTGCGCAGATTGAAAATAACATTCGATAATGATAGAGGAGGCCTATATGAATACTAGAAACATACTTTTAACGTCTCTTTCTGTTCTCGCATTGGGTTTAACTAGTGGTCTACTGAGCGCTCATCAGCCTGATCTAAGCCCTGGTCAGACAAATTATGCTGCACCTGATCAGACACAGCAGGTTGTGCCAGGTAATGAAGGGTATAATGCTGACCAAGTAAATGGTCAGAAAAAAATGGATGTTCTAAAAAAAGCTGACACCTCTACTCAAACTCCTGGTGTTAGAGGCGCTGAACATTAGATAGTTGATCTTAACCGNNTTAACTTCTTCGGCCAAGGACTTTGGCCGAGGAAGTGCGTTTCTTTTTATATAATCTTTACATAGGCAATCTATCTTGCTGTTACCTCGAGGTGAGGTTATCGCATTAACCCTTATGTAAAGGAATTTCATGTCTGTACAAAAAATATTAAACACCACATATGATGTCACTGTTGCCGTAGTTACCGCGCCCTATCGCGCGGGCAGCGCCTTGATAAACAAGGTTAAATCTGTGGCCTTCAGCATCTTGAATACTGTAGCACCAAGAAACCTGGTGACCAAAAACCGCCAATTTAAAGTTATTCCCTCAAGCTGGGTGAACGACCTCGGTGCCGCCTACTACAACAAGCTGTGTCCACTACACAAAATCAGCCAAGACCAGAGCCTCAATTCAGAAGTAGCCGAAGTGTTTGCTAAGCTGGTGGCTAAGTGTGACAATCCAGGCTTGAAATTTGAGATCCGCGTCATGGACGACGATAAACTAGTCAACGCCATGTGCTTGCCAGGAGGAAAAATTGTGATCACTACCGCCTTGATCAACAAGTTGAAATCTTCCGGAGTAGCCCCATCTGAACTAGTGGGAGGAGAACACATCGCCTTTCAAGACAAACTAGCCGCAGTGCTCGCGCATGAAATTGGGCACGCCTGTGCAGAGCATGGCACATTTAAAATGCAAGTGAAGTTATGTGTCGTCCTGACCGCCAATGTGGCACAATACGCGCTACCGGTTTTTTTGATCAAAGACAGAAAGGCAACTCCTGTAGCGAATAAAACTCCTGAAGAAGGCGAAGTTAAGAAAACTCAAGAAAACAGCCGAAGAGCAACCCTCGAAAAAGAAAAAATGCTAGCTGGCCAAAGAAAAGCTGTGGGAACGCTGGCGGGATTATCTGTGCGTTTTTTCGGTTTTTTTTATGCCCAGGCACATAGCCGTTGCAAAGAATTAGAAGCCGACAAAGTCGGAATCAAATATGCCTGCTTGGCTGGCTATAAAGCTGCCGGTGCAGTATGGCTGCAGAACATGTTTATGGAAATGAAGAATGAAAAAGGACAGCTTAAAAGTACCGGTTTCTTCGCCAGATGGTTCAGCACGGCCTCTGACCTGATAGCTTCGCATCCTCCTTCTTTGGAAAGACTCAAAGCCAATCAGGAAACCGTGGGCAGATTAGCCAAAGGTGAAAGCCTGCAGCAAGTTTTTGCTTAGGAAGCGTGCAAAGAGGATCAGAATTCTTGATCTCGAGG
>PLSG01000579.1 GCA_003164155.1 Parachlamydiaceae bacterium
AAGCGATCAGTGATTCCGATTTAAGCGATCACGCTTTGGGCCAAAACTCTTTTTTTTCGGCCTCTCTTTTTTAAGGGGGGGGTGAAGGGGGGGGTGATGGAGCTGAATTCAAAACCTTTTCCTTCTGACATATTCGTTAGTATTTTCCTCTCATGCAACTACACAGGAGGTTTGCATGAGCAAAAGGAGAATATTGATGAGAAACGTTAAACAAATCTTACATATGCANNGGAGTACCCTACTCTACTATCTACGACTACATTTCTCTTGTAAAATCTAAGCGTTTGACCTGGCCGCAAGTCGAGGCCATGAGCGAAGAAGCTCTGGAGAATGTGCTATCGAGTGACGATCAGCAAAGACCCTTGCCAGATTTTACACATATCGAAAGAGAACTAAAACGGGCAGGAGTGACTCTTCAGCTTTTGTGGATGGAATACAAAGAAGCGCATCCTGAAGGCTATCAGTACAGTCGCTTCTGTCAGATGTACGAACTCTGGTGTCGGAAAAATGATGTTTATACTCCGATGCCACATAAAGCTGGCGAGGAGCTGCTTGTCGACTACTCCGGCGACAAAATGCCGTTCATCTGCCCTATAACAAACACGAACAAGCAGGCTGAAATTTTTATTGCTGCGCTTGGGGCCTCTGGCCGTATCTATGCGGAAGCGAGTGAATCTCAAAAGCTTTCTTGCTGGATTGAATCAAATATTAATGCCTTTGAATATAACGAAGGCGTTACGGATCTCGTTGTTCCCGATAATTTGAAGTCTGCAGTGACGACCCCATGTCGCTACGAGCCCGATATTAACAGGGTGTACGAAGCGATGGGTCAGCATTATGGTACCTTTGTGGTTCCTGCCCGAGTCATGAAACCAAAAGACAAATCAAAGGCAGAACAATCGGTCCAGTCTGTGCAACGAGAAATTCTCGCTCCTTTGCGCAACCATACGTTTTTTGGTCTGGCTGAACTCAACAAACATATTTGGGAACGATTAACCCTGCTAAATAACCGTCCTTTCCAAAAAAGACCAGGTTCCAGGGAGAGTCTTTATCTTGAAATAGATAAACCTGCCCTCAAACCGCTGCCCGCAACTCGCTATAGCTATCAGGAATGGATTACTCAGCTAATCGTTGGACAAGACCATCATGTACTGGTTGATTGCCATAGCTACAGTGTTCCTTTCCAATATGCCAAAATGAATGTGGAAGTGGCTTTGAGCGCTAGAACGGTAGAAATCTGTCACAGAGGCCAGGTGGTTGCAAGGCATTGTCGCAGCTTTCTTCAAGGTGGGCGCACTACCCTTCGCGATCATATGCCTCCTAAATATCAGCACCTGTTTGATTCTTACGATAAAGAGTTGTTGCTTAACAAAGCACAACAAGTGGGACCCCATACCTATGAGTGGGTCAAGGAGGTTTTTCTTCTTAAACGAAGACCACCAAAGCTTCTGTTCCACACAGTGCAAGGAGCTTTGACACTTGCCAAGGAATTCGGCACTGACAGGCTGGAAGCCATTTGTTGCCGTGCAATTGCCTTGAAGATCCACTCATATAAAACGTTGAAATCAATGTTGGCGAATGGTGCTGATCATTTGCCTGCACCAATAGAAGAAAAAATTGAAAGTCATTTGCCTCAATACCACGACAATGTGCGCGGCGCCGAGCATTTTATATAACCTGTAAACGGAGTAAAAATATGATGTTACACCCTGTTTTAGACCATCTGAAAGCACTTAAATTAGATGGAATGCATGAAGCATTACAAGAACAGCAAAACAAAAAAGAAATCAGAGAACTCAGCTTTGAAGAACGCCTGGGACTGTTGATAGAGCATGAAATATCGCTTCGAGAAAGCAAACGAGTTAAAAGGCGTTTGCAAAATGCTAGGCTGAGGACGCCTGCATGCTTTGAGGATATAAACTTCAAAGGGACAAGAAAGCTGGATAAGTCCGCTGTCCTTTCACTTGAAAATTGTCAATGGATTAGAGACTCGAGAAATATTCTTGTCACAGGAGCCACAGGCACAGGCAAAACGTTTCTTGCCGAATCCTTTGCGCACAAAGCATGTTTAAAAGGTTTTAACGTGCTAAGTGTGCGGCTGACAAGATTTCTTGAAGAACTTGTGCAGGCAAAAGCCGATGGATCCTATTTGAAGCGTCTGCACGCCATATCTAAAACAGACCTCCTATTGGTTGACGATTTTGGAATCAGCCCATTCACAGATCAAAATCGCCGCGATTTTTTGGAGATCCTCGACGACAGGTACAAGAAGAAATCGACCATCATCACGAGTCAGCTTGATGTCAAGCACTGGCATGCAGCTATTGGTGATGCCACTCTAGCTGACGCGATCCTGGATCGCGTAGTCCATAACTCGTATCGCTTCGATCTCAAAGGGGACACGATGCGGAAAGAAGAACTATCGAAATAAACAGAAACCCTTCTCTAATCCAGTAAGAGGCAAATTTAAAGAGGTATAAATATGGGATATATGACTTTTGAACAACAAGTGGTTTCTCATCTTCAGTTTCTTCGAGAAGCGGGTCTTGAACTTGTAAGCCTGACAATTGATTCAGCAGATTTCATTCGCTGTTTGGCAGCCGGAACCACTGGCCGTGGGGAATATGCCTACAAAACAGTCTCAAGGCAACTAAATAATGGAATGACCGGTTTAATGACCTGGTGCCGCAGTAAAGGTGGGGAAATCAATCAGCACAAAACATATGGACAAGGAGCATTGCATGGAATAGCCGCCGAGAAAGGAGGCTCAAATATGGATCTGAAAAAGATTCAAAAGTTTTGGGATTTTTCTTCTCCCCATGGGGAGTCTGATTATTTAAAGCGAAAGGGAGTGCAGGCACATCGCATTCGTTTTAGAGAGAATTGCTATGGTAAAGTCGCGGTTATTCCCATGGCAAATGTACAAGGAGAGCTCAGAGGTTATCAAATTTTGAATTCGAATGGCTCCAAGGTGTTTGCCAAAGGGATTCGGGTAAATGGCTTGTTTCACTCTCTAACAGATTTGGTAGACAATATAGCCATTGGCATTGCTGAAAGTTACGTAACGGCTGCCACCTGTTTTGAACTTTTGCCAATGCCAACGGTCACAGCATTTACCGGTGATAACCTGGAGCATGTGGCTGCTGTACTACGTCAAAGATATCCTAACAGTCCACTGGTGATATTTGCAGACAATGACAGACATCTCGACAAAAATAAGGGGATGATGGCTGCGGAAAAAGCTTTGAAGGAAGCAAAAGGCAATGGGATTGTTTTAGCACCTCAGTTTAGTGGAGATCTGAAGATGCGAGAATATTCGGATTGGAATGATCTTGTGCGAGAAATTGGACCGATGGAAGCATCAAGACAGATGTGGGAGGCAATGAAACAGACGCAAGATGATAGGATTAAGACATTTTACATTTAGAAAAATGCCTAATTAAAGGTACAGTAAACGGGGGCTCGTGTAGAAAACGACGCCCCCAAAACAAGAAACCAGGAGAGCTAACGAATAGTCAGCGGAAAGACAGCGAAAAGGCAAAAAAGGGTCTCATCGGAAAAGTCGGCGGAATGGCTACGGAAGATGATCGCTTAAATCGGAACCGCTGATCGGATAAATCGGAATATGCAGTAAGCATGCTTAACGAGTAATTTGAATTTATTGCAATGTCTCCTTGAAATTAACCCAAGGAGGCTTTTGCCATGATTTATAACTTAGAAACACTTGAAGAAATCCAGGCTTTCTTAACACATCTTCGCAGCGATACCAAGTCAAGACGTAAATTCCCAAAAGAAGTATGGGAATCGATTATCCGACTCAGTAAAGAATATTCTGTAGAGGAAATCTGTGAACATCTCGAAATCCAACCAGCTTATCTCAAACAAAAGTTACGTAAATTTCAGGAATCTCAATCTGAAGTAGAGTTCCGAGAAGTTAGCTGTCAGAGCCAGAGCATTCATTCCTGTAACGTTACTATCGAGCTTGTAGCTAATTCAGGACTAAGAGCTAAAATTCAAGGATCTATTTCATGTCTTAATTGCCTCCCATCACTGTTTAGAGGATAACTTATGCTACAGATCTCTCCATCTACTCGCATTTTCATCTGCATGCAACAGGTTGATTTCCGAAAAGGTATTGACGGTCTTGCTTCAGTTTGTAGAAACAAACTTGACCTGGATCCTTTTCAAGGTGCGATTTTTGTTTTCCGCAATCGGCGGAAAACAACAATGCGCTTGCTTGTATATGATGGCCAAGGATTTTGGCTTTGCACTAAACGGTTATCTAAAGGCACTTTCCAGTGGTGGCCTAATGAATCATCCATTGATGCAAGACAGCTTCAGACTATGTTATGGAATGGTAATCCCGAGACTGCCGAATTTTCTGAAAATTGGAAAAAAATTACTACTCAATAAAATTTTACTTTTGCTAAATTAACGGCTTGCATTTGTAGGTATATCATGAAAGGACCAACACGTATTGACTTTACCCCAGAGCAGGTCGAGGAGTTAATCGATCGTCTGTGTAAAGAAACGTTGAGAAAAGAAGATTATCCAATTCTGGCCAATATTTTAAAAGCAGTCATCTGGATGAACTTTTCTCTACAAGAAAAGAAATTGTCTATTCAGCGCCTAAGAGCAATTTTTGGAATTAAAACCGAAAGTGCTAAGAAGCTAACCAAATTCATAGAACAAGCCAATGCTGCCAATAGACAGGAGAACGCTTCGAATGAAAATAATCAGCGAGAGACTTCAAATGAAACATCAGACAAGTCTTCTTCTCAAAAAAGAAAGGGGCATGGTCACCGACCTGCATCAGAGTTCACTCAGGCAAAAACGATTCATGTTGCTCATCAATCCCTGAAAAAGGGCGACACTTGTCCGTCTTGTCTGAAAGGAAGGCTCTTTAATCTATCTGCAGGATCTGTAATTCGCATTGTTGGTCAACCATGGTTACAGGTAGAGGTTTATCGGCCAGAGCGTCTTAGATGTTCTGTTTGTGGTAAAACCTTCACAGCCACTCTTCCCATGGAAATTATGACAGGATCGAGAGCTGATAGCAGCGCAAAAGCGATTGTTTCATTACTTAAATATAGAGGAGGCGTTCCATTCTACCGCCAAGGAGAGATCCAAAAAATTTTAGATGCTCCGATCTCACCTTCTGAGATTTGGGAAATGACAGAAGATGTTGCTAATGCTGTTCAACCGGTATATGCGCTTTTGTGCAAGCACGCAGCCTCTGCAGAATTAATACAAAATGATGATACCAAAGCGCGTATCTTGAGTATTATGGAAGACCGGGAGAAGCGAAAAGGAACTGAAGAAGAGGATAAGCGAAGTGGTATTTTTACAACCGGTGTTCTCGCTACATTGTCAGGTTTGGATGTGAAGATTGCTTTATTTTTCACCGGGATTAAGCATGCGGGAGAAAACTTAGACAATCTTTTGGATAAAAGACCTTCGGGATTATCTCCACCGATCCAGCAATGTGATGGAGGCCACAATGTACCAAAAAATCACGATACCCATCTTTCAAACTGTAATGCCCATTGTCGTCGAAATTTTTATGAGTTGGCGGAAGCATGGCCTAAAATTGTCGTTAGAATCATTGGATGGTACTCCACAATATTTGCAAATGAAAAATCGGCGCCATCAGATCCCCTGTCACGCCTCAAATGGCATCAAGAGCAAAGTGGACCTATAATGGGAGAGATGAAGACTTATTGTGATAACCTTATGGAACAAAAAGAGGTAGAACCGAATAGCAGTATGGGAAAAGCTATTGCCTACCTGCAAAATCATTGGGATGAATTAACATTATTTTTGCGAATGCCCGGCGTCCCACTCGACAATAATGCGACAGAGAGAATGTTAAAAAGGGCAGTTCTGAATCGGAAGAACGCCTATTTTTATCGCAATGAAACAGGTGCAAAAATAGGAGATATTCTCATGAGTGTAATAGAGACAAGTGCTTTAAATAAGATAAATCCTTGGGAATATCTAATTGCAATACAGAAATATCAGGAAGATGTTAGAGCAAACCCGAACCTCTGGATGCCGTGGCTCTATGAAGAGAGAGTCAAAGAGTTGCAGCCTGCTGAGATGCAGGAAGCTCACCGGCAATAATCGTTTCGTCTTCTTCAGCAACCAAATGAATTTTCGAGATGAGGTCGTCAAGTATCTCACTAGTTAATTTGTCGAGAATTGATGCGTGCCTATTAAACTCTGGCCACAGAACCGAGTCCATGAAAAACTTAGACACTCTTACCATTGTGGTGGTATATTTTTGTCGGGCGTAGCGATAAGTCTGTAATCCATGTTTGCCGCAAATAGCAAGGAACAGCCTTTTTTTCCACCTACTGTCTAGTCGAACGGTATACTCAAGGGGTTGAGCTAGAATTTTATTTTCAAGACGCTGCTTTGCGAATTCAGCAGCCTGCCGCTCTCCATCACTTTTAGCTCCGGCAATGAGGGCTTCAATTTTACGAATTTTATCTGCAATATCCATAGAAAAAAGGGGGGTTAAGACATGGAGTCTAAAACAATGAAAAATTAAATTCACGCAGTTTCACCGTAAGGACACGAAGCTCTTAATGTTTGTAGCAATGTTGATTTTTGAACTCTTCAGTTTTACGACCATTGGAAA
>PLSG01000393.1 GCA_003164155.1 Parachlamydiaceae bacterium
AGTGTTCTTTGCGTTCTTTTGCGGCGAAGTAAAAAATATAGAGGGAATATGAAAAATGCGAAGATGAGCGGAAAATTCCATTTTATAGGCATCGGGGGGATAGGGATGAGTGGCCTGGCGCAGATCTTGCTCAGCCAAGGCTGCGNNCCGAGAGCCTAGTCAAAGCCGGCGCAAAAATTCAGCTGGGGCAAACTTCCGCCAATGTTTCAGAGCATTTCACGGTGGTATATAGCTCGGATATCAAACCGACCAATCCCGAATACATGGCCGCCCTGCAGCTCCAATGCCCATTATGGCATCGCTCGGATTTGCTGGCTTATCTCATGCACGCACGCCGTGGGCTGGCCGTCACCGGCACGCATGGCAAAACAACTACCACGGCGCTTTTGGCGGCAGTATTGGTCAAAGCCGGACTAGAGCCTTCTTATGCCATTGGAGGGGTGGTGCCCGAATTTCAGAGCAATGCCGCTTTTGGCAGAGGGGAATTTTTTATTGCCGAAGCTGATGAGAGTGACGGCACCTTCCTCAAATACTTTCCGCAAGGGGCGATTGTCACAAATATCGACTTAGACCATATGAATCACTACGAAACGGAAGATAAGTTGATAGCGTCCTTTCAGCAGGCTATGTCGCAAGTCGCCGACAAATCCCATCTTCTGTGGTGCGGCGACGATCTGCGTCTGCGCCAGCTTGAGCCTGAAGGGATCAGCTACGGTTTTAGCCCAGCTTGTGATTTGATAATCAGCGGTTTTCAGCAATCCGCCTGGCATGTGAGCTTTGATATGGCCTTTCGAGGAGACATCTATGAAGGCATCACCGTCAACTTGTCTGGCAGGCACAATGCGCTCAACGCCGCAGCGGTCTTTGGCCTGGCGCTGACTTTGGGCATTTCAGAAGGGCACATTCGGGCGGCTTTGCACGCCTTTAGCGGAGTCAAACGGCGCTGTGAAAGAAAAGGCGAGGTCCAAGGCGTTTTATTCCTCGACGACTATGCGCATCATCCCACCGAAATCCAAACCACTCTGCAAGCCATTCGACAGGCTGTAAAAGGGCGGCGCCTGATAGCCGTACATCAGCCCCATCGCTATACCCGCACGCGGGATTGCCTTGGGTTGTACGGCTCGATTTTTGCGGCCGCCGATATGCTATTTCTGACAGATATTTATGGCGCAGGAGAAGCGCCCATCGCCGGCATATCTTCCGATCTGCTGCTGCAAGAGGTTGCCGAACAAGGCTCTCTTGCCAGCTGTTATTGCACAAGGCATCAATTGGCCAAAAAAATTGCGGAATATGTGCAGCCAGGCGATGTGGTGGTCTCTTTGGGCGCTGGCGATATCACCAAACTGGCTCAAGAGCTTATGCCTTTGTGCGACCCAAGTTATAGCTATGCGTGAACGGATCCCTTTAAGTAGGGCTTGTCTGTGGATTTTAAGCTGGACGCTTCTCGTCTCCGGATGTGCCGCGGCGTGCCTTTTTTATTATATGCACATTGTTCGTGAAAGGGCACTTGACCCAAAATACCACATTGTAGCCATAGTACAAACAGGTCCTGTGCGCGAAGCGCTTAAGACGGTGTATCTGGCTGAACTTCTGGATTTGTCGTGTGACCGGCCGGTTAGCTTATATCGCTTTAACACAAGCGAGGGGGAGCGCAAGCTTTTGGCAAGTCCACTGATTAAAACTGCTGCCATAAAAAAGATCCCGCCCGGCACCTTGTATATCGACTATGTGGTGCGGCAACCCGTAGCTTTCTTAGGAGAATATGCCAACGTAGCCATCGATGCCGAAGGTTACATTATGCCTTTCCATCCCTTCTTTAGCCCAAAACATCTGCCCATCTTTATTTTGGGAGAGGAGTGCGCAGAGGAACGGGTCACCGGCCGTTTACTGCTTTCGCCTTGTGTAAGCTGGGGCGAACGTTTAGGCAGCCCGCATTATCAGCTGGCAGCTCAGGTTCTCCAATCGCTGACCGATACATGTGTTTCAAAAGTATCGCATGTGCGGAAAATAGATGTGTCTAAAGCCTACGCCGACAGCTATGGGCAAAGGCAGATCGTGGTGATCATGGAAGATATTTTGGAAAAGGAATGTGAGGGGCATACCATTCTATGCGTGCAGCCCCGCATTTTACGGCTCAATACCAAAAATTACCTCAAAGAATTGCAGGATTATCTAGCTTTGCGCAATCATCTGCTCGCTCAAGAATCACAACAGGTAGTGGATAGCTCTACGCCCGTGGTTAAAGCCGAGCCCATGATCATCGATATGCGCATTCCTTCCTTGGCCTTCTTCAAGGAAAGGACCTAAGGGACATAAACAGGGTTTCTTTTGCCGGCTGAGTTCAATATGTGCTCAAAAAATGGTCGCAAAAGAAAGCAAAGAGCACCAAAAAATTTGGATTGTTGATTTAGTTTGGACGCCGCAACTTTAGTTTTTGTCCCTTTGGTCCTTTTTACTTCTTGTGGTACTTTTTTTTGATTTCGCGCAGCTCGTGGTCAAGGGCGGCGCGCTCTTGTTTATTGAGCCGGTCGATATATAAAACCCCATTGATATGGTCGTTTTCGTGCATGATGATGCGCGCGGTAAATCCGGAAAAATCTTCTTTAAAAGGCGTGCCATGCTCATCCATAGCTTCTACTGTAATGCTCTCAGGACGTAGCACATCTTCGTAGAGGCCGGGAATCGACAGACAGCCTTCATTCCAATAAGCCATCTCATCGCTCGGATTGCTCAACTTGGGGTTGATGAAAACGCGTACTTTGCCGGGCAGCCATTTTTCAGGGCTGCCTTCTTCTGCGCGGATAGGCGGGCAAACTAAGAATAAAGCCAAAGACTGATGCACTTGCGGCGCTGCCAACCCTATGCCATTTTTGGCATGCAAGGTTTCTTCCATATCGCGCACTAGTTGCTTTAATTTTTCATCGAATACTTTTATTTCTGCGCCTTTTTTGCGCAAAACGGGATCACCATAATAAGCTATTGGTAACGGCATGGCTTATATTTCCTTAAAAACGATTTTTCAGGTGCTTTGTTAAGCCCATTATACCAAAATTAGTTTAATGATGCAAGTCCGACGCTAGCAGAGGGTTTAAAAAGCACATGCGCATATTCTTTGGGTATTGTGTAGATACCATGGGTGCATCCTATTCCCCCTGCGTCCACATACTCAAAGGGTCCGCCTCCTAAAGAAGATAGATTTGTAGCGCACATAACGGCGTTTTTCAAATGAGGAGTTGAACTCGTTACCAAAGGAACATGTAAACTTATGGCACGCCTTAGAAACATGGCATGGATAGTGCTCAAAACAAGAGGAGGAATACCTGGATTTTGATAAAGGCGCTCTTGAAAGATCACAGGATGGCCTCTATCATCAAATAACAAGCGCATGATGCACCGAGCCATAATCCTCCCAGACTTGTCTTTTAAAGCAACCATGCGGATTTTTCCATCTAAAAGATAGCCCAGTAGACATTTATTTAGGGAAGCTTCGCCATCGATGCGTTGGCAGCTACCACTCACCTCAGTACCAGCTAAAAGCCGATCTTCCCAATGGTCATCATCCACAACAGTCCACTCCCGACACTCCTCCAAACTTTTGGACGTAGCCATCAGTGTCTTGTTGAGATCTGCAATGTCTTGAATAAACTGGACATGCTCAGGGAAATCGCGACGCAGTTCTTCAAGACAAGCCGGGAGCAAATTGAGCTGGCCGCTCAATACTTTCATGAACCTCGACTGTAAGGCTAGGCATTTTTGGCGCTTATTAGCGGCGACAATTTCGGGGCTCGCTTCCATTTCTTTTTGACGCCTTTCCAATTCCTCTGTGAGCTGCCTTTGCTCGTTTTCCAAGGCCTCTACTTGTTCAGCTATAGTACTTGGCTTTTCTAAGCAAGCCGCTAAGTAAGCATAGGTTGTCGGATTGATATGCTTGTCTTGGCAGATCGCTAAAAAAAGTGTGCTTTGAATCAATGCATGGTTTGATTTCACATCTTCTTTTTCGCGTGCTTCTGGCAATAACTCTCCCACAGAAGCTCTATCACTCTTTTTCCATGCTTCAAATAATGCACTGTGCTCTTTAGTTAGTTTTTCAAGATGAGGATTGCCCTGCTCAACATACCTTAGAGCCGGGTATGTCCTTTCTAATACTCCCTCTGCAAAAGTATTAATACCTTTTAAAGCCATGGATTTTTCTCTTTCAGGAAGCTGCTTTAATTTTCCTACATAAGTTAGAATAGCCACAGGCATACGCGCAATGGAAAATGTTGCTTCAAATTTTTTGCCAAAGTCTGAAACTTTTAATACACCTAAGGCAGCGGTAAATATGTCTAAGAGTAATTTTTCAAGGGCCGCATGGGATTTTACCAACTCTAGGCCAGAATCTGCTATGGCCTTAAGTTTTTNNCATGTCCGCAGGCTATAATGGCCTCCATCATACGCATACGGGAGTCAACGTTTTTAAAAGCTTCTTTGCTTTGATCTGTCAAAACTAAGAAATGTCGAGCAACCTGTGCTTTTTCAGTCCAAGTCAATTTTTCATTTTCAACCAAAGCGAGCAAAACGTTAACAGCAATAAGCATGCGTTTGGCATCTTTGTAAGGGCTGCCGTTAAACAGTTGGGCAACTTTCAGCCAATTAGCTTTTTCAGATAAGACAAAAGGTGTCAACAGCATGCGAAAAAGTGCTGTGTGTTGGCGAGGAAATAGTTTCGTCTGCCCTTGATAGATCTTCCACATAGATTCTTTATCGTCGGACACATTATAAAAATGATTAAAAAGAAAATAGGTAAGTCGATAACGCAAAGAGGGATTGTGAAAATGATATATAGCTTCAATCATAGGGTAAGCCGCCC
>PLSG01000059.1 GCA_003164155.1 Parachlamydiaceae bacterium
GCCATGACTTTTTGAGGGCTTACCCATCAACTTCTTCGCCTTCTTTATCTTTAACGCCATATAAGGGAAATCCTGAGGCTGCTTATGATCTAGCATCATATTCATCTTCCTCATCATCATCTTCATCATCATCTTCATCTTCCTCATCATCATCTTCCTCCAAAAGTAAACCAGAAAAAGAGGAGAAAAAAATTTCTGCTTTCTCACAGAATGCTAAACTCAAAAATCATAAAGTATCTCGAGAATCCCCCGATGAGTACTCCAAAAAGCTATGTAGAGATTTAGTCATGCATATCTGGAGCGGTCATGAAAAAGAAGTACAAGAGATTTTAAGCAAATATCCTCAATTACGCGATTTGCATTGCGATGTATCCAAGACTCCCCCGGAACCCTTACACAACTGGTGGCCAAACCTTCACTACCCCTCCAATGAACTTTACGTTAACGTGCTGGGATTAGCCTTTCACGCAAGGCAGGTAAAAATTGCCGCATATCTCTACGGTTTTTACCCCCTTCTATTCTACTGGAAGGCTCATGAGAATTCATATTCATCACCTTTCAGAATGATAAACAGATCGACTAGTCAAGAAGAAGTGAATTTTTTTTCGTCTCTATTGGCAACAGGTGCATTCGATAAATCCCTTTTTACCATCCATCCCAAAAAATCCATTTTTTTTATTACCTATCCCGATTTTAGCTTTGCCTATGAGTTGGCTTACATGGGAAGTATTAAACCTTTAGAAGCTATTTTTAAAAGAATAATCACTCCCTTGGCTGATGAAATTTGCAAGCATGCCAGCAAGAGCTTCCCCATTCCAGTCGCAAACATCCTAGTAGGTTACCTATCGTATGATCATTATCAGCAATTAAAGGATCGAATAAACTCGATTGCCGATTCACCCATTGCATCTACGCGAGATGAATCGCATACACTCTTGAGTGTTGCCAGAAAATGTGAAGACACAGAACTCAGAATCTCTTTAACAACTTTTCTCCTCCACGCAGGCGCGGATCCTGACGCACATATTAAGATGCTGGATTCTATGCAGCGCAGTGTAAAAGCATCTATTCGCTATATGCACAAGATTAAGAGACCGATTAACTGTGGATACGAAAATGATACAAAGGCCACAGCTTTGAATGAAGAATTCACTGAGATTCTAAGAAAATGCGGTAAAAGCACCCCAAGTACTAGTGCAATACTCCCTCAAAAGCCGGTTGAAAGACACAGCAGCAGCGGCCAAGATTGCAATATTCAATAGCCGCAGAAAGATAACGATTGATCGGGGCCCATGCGCGAGCCGGCCCCGATCACTTAGATTCAATTTTTGGCTTGAAGGCAAATTTTTCAGTCGCCCTGCAGGTCTCTCGAAAATCAGCCCTGATCAGCTTTCCGACAGGGAATGTGGCCAAGCGAAGCATCTCAGAAATGGTGGTAGGTTATGGATTCGATGGTATCAACGGCCAGCTTAAAGTTGCTAACTGCTTGGGTACGCAAGCTATCAAAGGTTGTTGAACTAGAAGACAGTTTGGCCGGAACAAATCCCTCCTCGGCAAAGGACCATTCTCTCAGTGTATCCATCTCCTGAACTAAAGGGGAAACGGCTTCTTTTGTACAGTAAAGATGCTCGACTGGATATTCAGCGCCCTTGCCAATGCTCAATTTCAGCAAAAAGGAACGTAAATCTGTTTTTAAAGGAGCATCTAGGCCAACGCTGAGCTCATCATCTTCGCGTTTTCCGCAAAAGTTCTCCAGATGGTGAATGCGGTCGCGAAAACTAATAAAGATCTCGTCTTCAGAAAGACCATGTGCCCGACCCACTAAAAAACGACCCATGGATTCGATTGCATATGGCGCATAGAAGACCATCATGCGATTTGGGATATAAAGAAACTGCTGTTCAGAAAATGCTGCCATTAGATCACAGGCTCCTGATAAAGCTGCTAGATGCTTCTTCATCCTGATCAGGGCTAAGTTGTGTCCCGCTACGGGCAATATCCTAGAGGTACTTTGGACATGGTCAATCAGTGCAACAAGACGCTTTTTTAGACCTGCTAGCGGAGCACAGTCACTTCTGTCTGGAGCTGGTGTATCCCTTTTCTGACCAATCCAGGGAGAACTTGCTAATTTTTTGGCAAGTGATTCCAACATCGAAGTTATGGCCTTGTCTCCTTCTGGCAGATACCTTATGGCTAGTCTTGCAAAATCCAAGAGAAGTGCGTTAAGCTTCTCTGTAGTCATTGCAGTGGCTGCTTGCAATTCACGGGCTAGCGGATACCGACAGACTGAAGTTTGAAAACACAACTCTTCAATGCAAAGAGAGCGCTCGCCAGGCATCAGATGTGCGAGATTATGCTTGAGGATAGCACGTGGATTATCTTTCAACTTGACTGCTGTCGGTCCCCTTTCAAGAAAGAGAAACATAGCCAGCTTCAGCATATCGATCAATGCAGGAACGAATGAACGCCAGCTAGTCTCTTCACAGCAGCGAGAGCTGTGTAGCATCTGGATAGTTGTGGATATGCGGTGCAGAGCTTGGATCTGATCATGACGAGCAGCCTCACACCGCGCCACTCCCTTCTTAAGTCTGCTCAGTTTCACGTCAGTATCTTTTGCCATTCTGCTATGCAACTCTCCAAAGGTTTGGCATAAGGACTCACCGGGAGATTCCTCAACAGCTGGAGCAGCAAGAGATTTGCGAACGACTTTAACTGACAATGATGAACTGGATGAAGAGGATGAACTGGAGGAAGAAGCGGATGCTGTTGTTTTTACAGATGTCGCGCTTGGAGCGGAGGGTAGACTAACAACAGCGAGGGCGGGATAAACCGGTTCGGGTGTATCGAAAGCTTCTTCAGGAAATAATTCGTCAATGGAGGGAAGGTCGGCATAGGTGCGAGGATCATTGGACTGCATCAACCAGTTGGTTAAAGTAGAGCGGAAAAAGGAAAATGATTCTAGAGCATTGGAAAGCAGATTCATTTTGAGTTGAACGGTCTGAAAGTTTTCCTTTTGTCGGGCGGCTTCTTGGATATTGGCCGGCTTCACTAAAAGAATTGGGGAATCAGCAAGACGGCCACGTTCTGCTTTTTCGAAACATTGACGTACTTTTTCAACCATATGTGTTCCAAATATCTCTTCCGCACCTTCCAAAACGCTTGCGTGGTAGCCTAGTTGAATAGAGAGCTTTCGGACAAAAGCTCCAACTTTATGGATTTTTGTTGATCCTAAATCTTCTCGCCTTAAAGTATGTTCGATGTAGGACGAAAAGCGCTCTCTGAGTTGCGGCTTTAGCACTTCATGCGCTCTCTCGGTATTCAAGACATCGGGCGCTATGCCCTGTCCTTCAAACCATGTATCTCTGGCTTGTTTCCAATCATCATACATCCACTCACGGAACTGTGCCATCCCCTCTTTCAATATGCTCATCTCTTTCTCGTGAACTCCAAGTTCTTCAAGTTTCTTAGCAAGAGACTCTTCTCTGTCCGCATCATTCCCTTTGATCATAGTTAAGAAGAAATCGATAATATCCAGCTTTGCGCTAGCATCAGCAGGGAGATCCGCAGCGATACGTTTATAATAAAAATCGTCTAAAAGAACGATAAGTCCTCTCAAAACTCGGCAGTGCCATCTTTCCACCTGTTTATCATTGCGCAAAAACGGTTCATCGATAAGAATACTCATGCTTAGGCCTATTTTTTCGATTCTAGCAGAACTTGATCGCATAGAACGAGTAAGAATTGCAGCTTTCGAAGTGCAGTAATGGACAACCCCTTCTACCAAAAAACTTGCATCCTTATGACCTGTAATATCCATCCGGCAAAGCTGATTGAACTTTTTGGAAAACTGTTGGAATATAGAAAATCTTGGCTGTCGACCGAATAGTCTTGTGAATTCATTAATCATTTGAGAATTACAACGGTCGAGAAGGATACATACCCTAGAGAT
>PLSG01000127.1 GCA_003164155.1 Parachlamydiaceae bacterium
TGGTCTTAGAGCGCCATATTAGTGCAGAAAAAGTGATGCATGCCATAGAGCCTTTAGTGAAAATTGTAACCGGGAAATGATATGGGTATCAAAGAGGTCAAGGCGAAGATTGTGATTTTATCGCGCTATCGCGATGCCGTCAAAGCGCTGCCTACTGAACTCTACCGACCCTTGCAGCATCGGGATGAGATCTTTATGGCTATCATCGAAGCTTTGGAAGAACTAGAGGATGAATTGGAGGATTTGCAGGATCTAGAGGACTGACAAAAGGAGAGATCTTATGGTAATGGAAGTATTCGATATTGTGGTCAAAGAGCTCGGCGCCCTACTCGGTTGTGAGCTTAAAGTCGATGAAAATCATTTTTGCCGCATTAAACTGAATGAAATAGAAGTACAGCTAGAAATGGATCGTTCCGGGGAAAACCTCATGCTCATTACCGGCCTCGAGGGGTTGCCATCGGGTAAAAATCTGGAAAATCTGTTGAAAGCTGCCTTGCGCGAAAATGGCAACCCGCCTCCTCTGTATGGAAGCTTTGGCTACAACGGCAAAAAGCAGAAGCTGATCCTTTTCTCCAAGCTGAATATGCAAGAACTCAATGGGGAAAAATTGTACAATCATATCCTGCCCTTTACTTCAAAAGCCAAAGTATGGAAAGATGCCATCCAAAGAGGAGATCTTCCCCAATCCGATGCTTCGCACAGCGGCGGCAGTTCTGGGCTTTTTGGGATGATACGTTAGTACACGATAAAGAAGGATAGCAAGACAGCATGCATACAATTCAATCCTGGCAAGCCTTAGAAGAGCGCTTGCTGTCTTCGTCCGCTGGTCGGCAGTGGAAAAAGATTGGAGTGCGTCACCATCATGGGATCAATGTCCCATTGTCGGCTCTGCACAGCGAAGCCAGTCCCAGGATCGGAGTGTTTGCCGATCTTGTGCCTCTGGCCCAGTGGTGCGCCTCTATTGGCTTTGATGTCATCCAGCTGCTTCCCTTAAACGATAGCGGCAAAGACCCAAGCCCTTACAATGCACTTTCGGCGTTTGCCCTCAACCCCATCTATCTCTCCCTTTCACATCTGCCTAAAATTGACGAACATCCAGAATTACTCGATACTATCTATGAACTGCATACGTTCAAAGTCGATCAACGGATCGATTACCAGAAGGTGTTGAGTTTTAAACATCATTTTTTGCTGGAATACTACTTGCGCGAATACGACAGCGTGGCCTCTAGCGCGAGCTACCTGGAATTTTTAGCGCGCAATACATGGTTAGGCGATTATGCTTTGTTCAAGACGCTCAAAATTGAGCACAATTGGCAATCTTGGGAGACTTGGGAAAGTGAGATTAGCCATCCCAGCGCAGAAACAAAGCAAAAGCTGGCTGCCAAACACGAGCCAGGAGTGGCTTTTCACTCCTTCTTGCAATATCTATGCTTTCAACAGATGTCTCAGGTCAAAGCCGAAGCTTCTAAAAAGGGCGTTTTTATTAAAGGGNNAATGTCTGGTCGCATAGGGAGTTGTTTAACCGGGAGATGACGGCCGGGGCTCCTCCCGATATGTACAGCGAAAAAGGGCAAAATTGGGGTTTTCCCCTATACAATTGGGCGGCCATGGAGCAGCAAGGGTATAGCTGGTGGCAGCAGCGCCTGGAAGTGGCCAGCCAGTATTATCATTTATACCGCCTTGACCACATTGTGGGATTCTTTCGCATCTGGGGAATACCGCATGGATTGGAAGCCAAGGCGGGCAGCTTTATTCCCCTTGACAAATCTCCCTCTAAGGCTATCTGGGTAGCACACGGCCGCAAAATTCTGCAGATGATGCTAAACTTTTGCTCTATGCTGCCCATCGGAGAAGACTTGGGCACTATTCCACCTGAGGTGCGCGTATGCATGCGCGAAATGGGCATCTGCGGGACGAAGGTGATGCGCTGGGAACGCTGGTGGGATGAGGATCGGCGCTTTCTCAAGCCTGAGGAATATATTCCGGAGAGCATGACCACGGTCTCGACACATGATTCGGAGATAGTTGAGCTGTGGTGGCAAAACAATCGCGATGAGGCGCGGCTTTATTCCGCATTCAAAGGGTGGGAATACTTTGAGCAATTGCCCGATGCGCAAAAAAAATCCATTTTGTGGGATAGCCATCATACAAGCAGCTTGTTTCATATCAACTTGTTGCAGGAATACTTAAGCCTATTTCCCGAGATGGCTTGGCCCAACCGCGAAGATGAACGGATCAACTTTCCTGGCCTCGTCTCTGATAAAAACTGGACTTACCGTTTTCGCCCCTCTATCGAAAAGATTATCGCCGATAAGCCCTTGGCTGATATGATGCGCGAATTAATTGCCCCGGCCGATTGACCGACCTTATTTTGGACGCAACACTTGTATGAAATACTTCTTTTGCACTCTGTGTCTGTTTCTATGCTTATGCACGGCCGGCAGCGGCGCCCTTTGGGGGGCAACGCCTGCACGCATCAAGATGCTATTTAACGGCTTGGATCCCCAATCGCTCGATCAGCACCTGGCTTTTTACGAGCTGTATCCGGAAACTTCTGAAGGAGAGCTTGCCCTAAGGCATATCAGCTGGCTGCTTTCTGCCTCGCGCACGGACGCTCAAGCGCCTACTTTGGTGGCTTTTACGGAAGCTTGCCTATCTTCGGCTTCCATTGCGGCCGTGATTGCTCTGGTAAACAAACAGCCCGATTCCGATTTGCTTGTGCTGGGACAAACTGAGCTGGCTTTCGTCGAGCAGTTGGCGGCTCACCTGCCGCATCGCCGCCTCAAAGGCCATGCCGTCTTTTGTGAAGATGCCAAGCTGGCTTTAGCTCAGGAAGAGATCGATTTGGCCCGCGGGCTGCTTTTAAGCGAGTACGCCGAGGAGCTGCAAGGCGAAAATGGACCAGCCTGCTTGATGAAGCTGCAAAGCTACGAGGCTATGCTCGACCTGATGGCCTTGCAGATCCTCACCAAAGTTTCCCTAGAAGCTACGCCAGAAGCCAAAATATGCGCCATTAGCCGCTTTATCTTTGAGGATATGGGATTTCGCTTTCCTCCCCATTCGCAATATGCCAAAGATATCGATCTATATACTTTTTTGCCTTCTGTGCTAGACTCGCGCCGCGGCGTGTGCCTTGGCGTTTCCATTTTGTATTTGTCGCTGGCTCAGCGCCTGGGAGTTTCCCTCGAGATCATCACCCCGCCGGGACACATCTATGTGCGCTATGCGCAAGGGTCTAAAGAGATCAACATCGAAACCACAGCGCGCGGCATTCACCTTAATTCCGAGGAATATCTGGGGATCGAAACGCGTGCTCTGCAACAGCGCAACATCAAAGAGGTAATTGGACT
>PLSG01000485.1 GCA_003164155.1 Parachlamydiaceae bacterium
TCTTCTTTGCGGTCTTTGCGCTCTTTTGTGTTCCCTTTGCGTTTAAATTGACCTAAATTTTGTGAGCGAAAAGGTGAATAAGGCCTAATTTTTAGTGAAATATGAGGTAAAACTTCCATTTTGCGAGGCGATGCGCTAGAATAACCGCATTATCACTACCCACTTTAACTCGACTTTATGAGTTTGGCCCATAGCCACAACTCCAATTTAAAATCCGGAACACCTGCAATTAGCCACAGCAAAAATAAAACCAGGAAAAAGCCATGCCCTCGGAATACAGCTCAACGCCCATATACCTATACAACACCGAAGAACGAAGAAAAACACAGTTGAAGCCTCTAGAGCACAATCACGTGCGCATGTACACCTGCGGACCCACCATCTACAATTTCGCGCATATTGGAAATTTCAGAACTTATGTTTTTGAAGACCTCTTGCGCCGCACAATCAAGTTTTTTGGATTGCGCATCACCCAGGCAATGAACCTGACCGATGTCGACGACAAAACCATCAAGGGAGCCATTGACAAAGGGATATCGCTCAACGCCTTTACCGAGCCTTTTAAGATAGCCTTTTTTGAAGATCTGCACACGCTCAACATCGAAAAGGTGGAATACTACCCCGCGGCCACCGATTTCATCCCCCAAATGATCCAAATGATCGAAAAACTACTTGAGAAAGGGGTAGCCTATACCGGAGGAGACGGCAGCATTTACTTCTCCATACGCCAATTCCCCCGCTATGGCTGTCTTTCCCACTTGAACCTGGCCGACTTAAAACCAGGGGGATCTGAACGGGTAAGCAACGACGAATACGATAAGGATAACATCTCCGACTTCGTCTTATGGAAAAAGCACGATCCCCAGAGAGATGGAAATATTTTTTGGGAAAGCCCCTTTGGTCCAGGGCGTCCGGGATGGCACTTGGAATGCTCCGCTATGGCCATGCAGTTGCTTGGCGACACTCTAGATATCCACGTGGGCGGCATTGATAACATGTTTCCGCACCACGAAAATGAAATAGCCCAATCCGAGGCGTGTTCGGGAAAGCACTTTGCAAATATCTGGATGCATTCCGAGCATTTAATCGTCGACAACAAAAAGATGTCCAAAAGTTTAGGCAACTTCTTCACCTTGCGCGATCTCCTGGCCAAAGGGTTTAGTGGACCGCAGGTGCGCTACATGCTTTTGCAAACCCACTACAAGACCCAGCTAAACTTCACTTTCTCCGGCCTCGAAGCTGTCAAAGAATCCCTACAACGCCTAAATGGCTTCATTCAAAGGATGTATGAAGTGCAAACTGCTGACTCCAAAGGGCTAGTCACCCCCGTGCTTGACAAGGCCTTGAAAGACTTTTCCGCGGCGTTGGCCGACGATCTCAACATATCCGTAGCCCTGGCTGCTATTTTTGACATGTTGCGTGAAGTCAACCGGCTATGCGATAATGGGCTTGTGGGCACCGATGAGGCTCAAAAGGTAATTGATTTAATGAAGCGCTTTAATTCCGTAATTGGCGTCTTGCAATTTGAACAAAATGCAGAAGCCATTCCTAAAGAACTTGAAGAGGCTCTTGAAATGCGCCAAAAAGCACGCAAGGACAAAAACTGGGCCTTAGCCGACTCCATGCGCGACTTTATCACTCAACGCGGGTATCTCATGGAAGACACCCCCACGGGAATGAGGCTGAAGAAAAAAGAAACATCCCTAAACGTAACTGGTTAAAAACTGAGATTGATATGGCACAAAAAACTAAAGACGAACTCTTTATATTGCAACTCTACGAACTTACCCAAGAAGCAGGACGGCCAGAAACCCCCTTCAACCGCTACCAAGTAGGTAAGTCGATTGGCATCGCCGAACGGGGCGTCGACGCCACCTGCGCCTTGCTGATTCGCACCAACTTCATCAAAAAGGTAGACCAAAGCCATGAGATCTACCTTACAGCACATGGTGAAAAGCTGGCTTTGCAGCTCCTCAGCGAAAAAGAGGGTGGAAGATAGCCTCTATAAGACATGCATCAAAGCTTCGTCGCCAAGTGTCATGGCGATAGCTTCGCGCAGCAAGTTTTCTCCGTTGCCTTTGTCGTTTAGGCTCTTGATTCTTTTGGCTGCATAGCGGGCAATATTGATTCCATCGCGCACGGTATAATTTTCATTGGAAGCATGCGCTCTTTGCAAGAAGGCTACTACATAATCGAGAATGTGCTCATCGATAAACGGCAGGTTTTCGCGCAGAATGCGCCGCTCTTCTTCAGGCTCGGGAAAATCCAGGTATATCTGCGGCTGCAACCGGCTATGGATATACTCGGGAATTTCAAATGTGGAGGCATCGTCATTCATAGTCACGCAGATGCGAAATTCCGGATGCGCCGGCACTTTTAATCCAGCCACGATGGATTCAATATACCGTCTGGTATCTAGCAACGGAGCAAGCGAGGCCCACGATTTTTCGCTCATCCGGTTAGCTTCATCCAAAATGCACACCCCTCCGCGAATCATGGCCGTGACTAGTGCCGAAGCTACATAGCGAATGCCTCCTCCTTTATCTACCACGGGAGTAATAATCAGATCCTCTGGCCTTGTATCCATAGTGCATTGAAATATATAGACAGGCTTATTCAGATGCTTTGCCGCGGCATACGCCAAAGTGGTTTTGCCCACACCTGGCTTGCCAATCAAACGCGGATTTAAGGGGATGTCGTATTTGTCAATCACCAGCCAAGCGGCTAAAAGCTGATCTAAAACATCGCGCTGGCCTATCCAACGGAAATTAAACTCGTCAGGAAACCCCAAAGCCAGCTCGACGCCTTGGATGGTTATACGGCTTTCGTGCTCTCCGTTCAAAGAAGGATTCATACCTATCAACTCCTAATTATGTGTTATCGACGTAATGCTTTATCAGATCCGTATTTCAAGGCCGCCTGGGCTATATTTTCCCGCGCATTCGGAAAGAGCGCCTGCATATCCCCCAACAGGTTGTCCACTTGCTTGCGCATTGAGTTTTGCCCCACAGGACACCTGCACATGATGCGCGCAAAGCCCATCTGTTGGGCAAAGTTACGAATATCGTCTTCTCCGAGGTAAATCAACGGCCGGATGATAGTGATCCCATAGTCATACATGGGCACTTTTGGCAGATTGCCGGCAAACTCCCCTTTATGCAAAAGATTCATCAATACAGTTTGCGCACTATCGTCGCGATGATGCCCAAAGGCAATAGTAGTGGCCCCTATGCTTTTAGCTGCATCGAAAAGCAAGCGGCGGCGCTCCCTTGAACAACTATAACACTCCAAAGTCTCCAGCTTCTGCGTGGACTCCCGAGTCAACAGCGGAATTTCCAACTGGCGGCAAATGCCTTCCAAAAATTCCATCTGAATTCCAGCGCCACAAGAAAACTCCCCCATGACATGGATGGCCGATAGCTCTATAGGAGGAAACCCTCTACCCGAGATAGCTTTTAACATGAATAACAAGGTGAGGCTGTCTTTTCCTCCACTCAAAGCCACGGCTACTTTAGGGGCGCCTTCTAACAAGCCAAAATCAAA
>PLSG01000098.1 GCA_003164155.1 Parachlamydiaceae bacterium
AGACGCAAAGGCGCAAAGAAGGTATGGACCTCTTGTCTAGAAAAAGGGGTCCACCTTAATGTATTTGGGCTTCTTTGCGCCTTTGCGTCTTTGCGTTTAATTTTTTTAGAATCCCAGACTGTAAGCTTTCAGAATCTTACAATTCCAATAACTTACACTAAGTTGACACCATTGACCACGGAATTCCCCTTCATGGGGCTGTTTAAGCTATTTGTTTCCACCATAATAAAACAAAGCGCCTCCGCCAATGATCATGACAAATCCGCCAATTAAATAGAGCATGGTATTTGTGGTGAAGCGTCCTGTCACGCCTTCGATAACTTTTTCGGTGATGGCTTGGGTAGAATTCAAACCAAAGAGCATCAATACAATTCCCACGAGAAGGATTACTATTCCGGCTATGCGCATGACTTTTTCCTTTTTTTTAGAAAAACAGCTAAAGGTTTATAGAGATTTTGCAGCTATGAGGGAACTGGGTTACCTAGGGGTCAGGCTTGCAATTTTGCATTTTGAACCGCATACAGGGTTATCTCTTGCTAGCGTTCAAAACACAAATCACAAGCTAGACCCCTAGGCAAGGGGGGAATAGCCTATTCACATGCCCTCACCCTCATTCGAGGGTGAATGAAATTGAAGGGGCTTCATTTTGATGCAAAATTCAAAGACTAAAGCTTCCCTAGAAGCAATAGTATCAAAACTATGATTAAAATAATTCCCAAAAGTCCGCTGGGCCCGTATCCCCAACCTGAACTATGCGGCCAAGTGGGAAATGCCCCAATGAGCATGAGGATCAAAATAACAATTAAAATTGTACCTAGCATAAAGCCTCCTGGCAAGTTGAGAAAATGGCAGTCAAACGTTTATGACTGGCTGTACTCAGCATATTTCAAAATATATTATTGTCAAGGGATAAGGCAAAAATAGGGGAGGGGCTCTAACAGTGAACGCAGGCTATGCAAATCGACAGAGCATGCATAGGTTTCCCGTTCAAGGCAAATGGTCAAGAGGCAAGCATTGCTTGCATGATCGATTGTCATGCTAGAGCAATACTCAAAGCCCCGGTGCCTGAACACAAAGGGCTTGGAGATTTTCTCAATTTGCAAATCTTTATCTATATAGATAAAACGATGCAGGTCATAGCGCTGATCATTTTGGACAACTTCGCGCACGAGCATAAGAAAGCCCTCATCAAACGGAATGGGAGCCACTGTACCGCGGCATTGGGAAAGATCAATCCTATTTTGGGACGGCGGCAGCCAGCTTTTTTCACATAGGTTCCCCTTTTGCATCTTCTTTATGTGCTCAAAATGGGCGTTCTTTAAATTTTGCACGTACCATAAAATATTTTTATAGGCTGCAGCTTTGGTTTGTGGGGGGATGTGGGGTATTAAGAGCAAGCGATTGGCTGCCGTGAAGCCCTCTTCTTTATATTGTGTGGAATAAGCGGCAATGGAAAGCTCTTCATCGAACAGATAGGCATATACCGGATGGGAGATGAAAAGCTGCTGATCGCATGGATAGGGGATGCGCTGGCCTTGCTTGGCAAAGAGATAAGCCAGTTCATTTTGGCCATTCAACCGGTAATGCATGGCAATTTTATGCAGCGGTTCGGCGCGTGCCGGGTCAAATTGATAGGCTTCCATGTACCAATGCAGAGCGCGATCCCAGGCACCTCTGGCTTCGTAACACTCTCCGATCATGAATTTTGAATACCACACTTCTTCTTTCCAACCACCCTCTTCGATGCGCTTCTTATACCAGCTAATCGCTTCAGCGTATTTTTTGAGGCATTTATATGATTGGGCGCAATAAAACATGTAGCGCGCATTTTCCGGCTCGTCCTTCAACCCTTGTGTAAGCATTCTAATGTCGCGTTCAAATTTATCAGCCTTGCAGCCGCCATCGTTGCGGTCGTCGATCATCAAGCTGCTTAACCTGTGACATGGGTATGGCGAACGGCGACAGGTCCAATATTCATGTGTAACTCCCAGGCATTCCCAAGGCAAGGCTGCGCGTATCAGCCGCACATTGTACCAAGTCATGTCTGGGGCCTTTTGAAGCAATAAATATGCATCTTGACTTAAGCTTTCTTTATTAAAATCTGCCTCAACCCGCAAAAGCATATCGGCATCTAACAAAAGCAAGTAAGTATCTGCTAAGGAAAAGCCCAGCTCTTTTAAGGTTTTTTGCGCGGCTTGAGCTGAGAGGGTGCGGTTGTGTCCGAAGTTGTGCCATATATGTCGATGCACTTTTCCGGGGATAGTATGCTTTTGCATGAATTGTTCGATGATTTCAACGGTATTGTCCGTCGAGCCTGTGTCGCAGATGGAGATGCAGTCTATAATATCTTTGACGCTGAGCAAGCAGCGCTCAATGATGCGCGATTCATTTTTTACGATCATGTTCAGGCAAAGTGCTGTTTTGCCCTTTGGTATTTCTGAGGGGCTTTTCTGTTCAGCAGTGGGGAGGCTAGCTGCTAGGAATGATCCAAATAAAAGGGGTATGGCAAAAATCACCCATAGGAGGGCGCGCTGGACCCATGTCTGGCACATAGATTTTTCTCTGCTTCAGCTATTTAAAATATAATCATGCACAACAGGGGAACTATAGGTCCTGTTCACCTTCCCTGTCAACATTTCAGCGGACAGATTAGAATTTTTTCTCAGTTTGAAGCTCTCAGTTCCAAGAATCGTAGGAAACATCCCTGGAAAATCCAACCGGATTTTGAGTTCATCGCGTGGTCTCTCCAGTGGGGAATCTGACCAGTTACCCTGTGAGGAACTTATGAGAAAACTCCAAGAAGAAAATATTTACAAAATTTATCTTGATAAAAATCCTCTTGAATCTGCTATGCTGAAAAGATATGTTTTAAATTTGAATGAATTCACNNTCACATCTTTGAAGGTGAAGCAATTATGATTAAGCGCATGATGGCCGTACTTTTAGCATGTTCAATGCCTTTAATGGCATTGGAAGCTGTTTCCAATGAGGGAAATACCCTCAATTTCCAAATAAAT
>PLSG01000027.1 GCA_003164155.1 Parachlamydiaceae bacterium
TTGGCAATCTGAGCGGAGTTTTTTTGCTGCTCTTCAGTATACCGTGTGAGCTCTATCTCGAGCGCCCTTACGGCTTTAATTAACTCGGCTCCGCTTTTGTAGGCCTCCAAGGCAGCCTCGCAGCTCTTTTGCGATATCTCTAATTTGACATGTGCGGCCCCGGCAGCTTTTTCCAAAACTGCTTTATCTTGGCCAGCTTTCACAAGCTTGGCTAAGTCTGCGCTTTGTGCGCTGCCCAAGTGGCGCAGGTGGGCAAAATCAGCTGCAAAATTGAGGGCTTTCAGTCCGCTCTCTAACTTGTGCATGTCGCCAAGTGCCGCCAGCTCCTCTTCCAAATAGTGCTGAAAAGCCTTCTCATTTCTTTGGAGCTCCAAGGCCACCTGGTCCATGTCTTGACGCCAAGCCTTCTTTGAGCTCAATAGTTTGAACTGAGCCTGCCGCATGTGCACTTCGGCCTGTTTAGCCTCCAGTTCTTGCCGGAAAAGGGCCGCTTCCTCCTCCGAAAATATGCTTATGGCGGCATATTCGGCTTGGATGTTTCGGAGCTTTTGCCCTTCCAACTTATTTCTTTCAAAGGTCTTTTTGGAAATCTCACTGTAGATCTCTGTGCCGGTGATCTGCTCCAAGATCGGCGCGCGTTCGCTGGGGGAGGCCTTTAGAAAGGCATCAAAGCCCCCTTGGGCTAGCATCATCGAGCGGGTGAAGCGCTGGAAATCCATGCCCGTGAGCTCTTCGACTAGGTCATTGGCTTTGTTCAGCTGGCTTTCTAAGACGGCATTGGTGAGGGCATCCACGACTTCTCGTCGCGGCGCCTGCAAATTCTCTCCGGGCTTATTTCTGGATCTATGCTGAGACCAGCAGCAGCGATATTTGCCATGGGCTGTTTCAAAGGTGACCTCAGCTAGGCATTCGCCGGTATGGCGCGCCATCAGCTCGTTTGAGTCTTTGGAGATCTTGGCTATCCGCGGCGTGCGCCCATAGAGGGCTAAGCATATGGCATCTAGCAAAGTCGATTTTCCAGCACCTGTGGGCCCAATGATGGCAAAAATCCTATTACCTTCATATTCTGGATGGGTAAAGTCGATGTGCCATTCACCTACTAGGGAATTTAAATTCTTTAGCCTTAAATGCAAAATCCGCATGTCTCTTCCTTAATTATTCTTGGCGCAAGTCTTCTTCATTCAATGCCATGACCATTTCACAAAAGCGGGCCACAAGATCGGCGTGCTGGTTATCTGGCACAGATTCCTTTTCCAGCATGCTTTTAAAAACATCCAGGGGCTGTAGATCGTCCAGCGAGGCGCAGCTGGCGCCTTCGGATAGGATGCGCTCTTTTTTGCGCGCGTTGTCAAACTTTAAGATGGCCAGCGCCGACCCCTCTACGCTCTTTTCAAGCTGATGGTGCATGGCGAGATCCACAAACTCCCCACCTGTGTAGACTACCTCTAAAAAGGCTTGGCTGCCGCTTTGCTTTTCTTTCTCCACCTCTGCGAAGATGTGCTCCCAATCTCCGCGGATTCTCTTTAGCGCTTGGAATGCAGGAACTTTGAGCCCTTCAATGGCGATCTGCTTGTCGATAAACTCTACGCAGATGACTTCTTTCTCTTGGTCGGCTTCGCCAAAACTCATGGGCAAGGGGGATCCGGAGTAGCGCATATGGGCATGTCCGCCGACTTTCTGCGCGGAATGCAAATGCCCGAGCGCCAGATAATCGATGCAGCTAGGAAAGAGATCGGCATGTACGTGGGCTAAAGATCCGACATAGAGCTCTCGCACCCCATCCCCTTCCGCAGTAGACCCTCCCGCGGCAAAGAGGTGCCCCATGGCTATGATCGGCACCCAGTGGGGCTGCTCTTTCTGCAGTTTTTCAGCTTCTTGGCATACTTCTGCGTAGTGGCGGCGTATTCCCTCCATCAAGTTTTTGCCTTTCGCTTCGATCGATTCGCCAGCTTCAGATTTGCGGATGTCGCGGTCCCGCAGATAGGGTACGGCGCAGACGATGAGCTCTGGTTTGCCTTGAGGGTCATGCAGCAATAGTACCTCATCTTTAGGGCTGAGCTCAGCGCTGCCTACCACGTGGATCTTGAGCAGCTTAAAGATGTTGCGTTGGGCATTTAAAAGCGAAGGGGAGTCATGATTGCCTCCCGTTACGACGACGTGGCGGCAGTCAGTCTTGGCTATGTCGGCAATGAAGTTGTTGTACAGCTCTTGCGCGCGGTTGCTCGGCGTACTCGTATCAAAGATATCGCCAGCTACTAGCAATACCTCAAAACATTCGCGCTTTATTTTATCCACTAGCCACGCCAGGAATTGTTCAAATTCTCCATAACGCTTTCTTTTATGGAATTGCTGTCCTATATGCCAATCAGCCGTATGTAGTATCTTCATTTATCGCTGCACTTTATTTATTTTGAAAGGGACATGATAGCATCCCAGTCAAATAAAGGAAATGGGGGATTAGCTCTGCACAGATATCCTAACGTGCTACGCGATATAATACACATTTTAATAGCTCATGATCAGCTTGCAGCAGGGGATGATTAAAATTATCATCATCAGATCGGTGCATGCCAATTTTTTCCATAACCCTTCTGGAACGCATGTTCGATTGGGTGGTAAAGGCTACAATTTCATTTAAGTTGAGCGTTTTAAAGCCATATTCTAGAGCGGCTAATGCTCCTTCGGTGGCATATCCTTTACCCCAGAATTCATTAGCTAAGCGCCACCCAATTTCAACTGCAGGAGAAAATGGATAAATGGGGTCTACATATTTCAAACCAATTAAACCTATAAATTCATCTGTCTTGGCTAAAGAAGCCGCCCAAAACCCCCATCCATATTTTTTAAATCCCTCAATCATGGCGTGGTATTCCTCAACGGACTCCTCGTAGCTTTTTTTTGTAGCAAAAAATTCCCTGACTTTGGCATCGGCGTTGAGCTTTGCAAAGGGATCTAAATCTTCTTTCTTCCATTC
>PLSG01000010.1 GCA_003164155.1 Parachlamydiaceae bacterium
GAGCAAACTTTCGATGAGTTGTTGGTTATGGTCCGGCGCTTTACGGAGGCCATAGCCAACAACTCATCGAAAGTTTGCTCATCGCGTTAATTACGAAATTTATATAGTTAACTGTGTGATTTTGTAAGTACTTCCACCACCAGGCATGCAGATGGTGACCTTATGACCACTTGGATATCAGCTTCCATCAGAGACTTGCTGGGGCCCTCACCCCAAATCTTGATGGCGAACTTGGTTTATTATTGATGAGCTCCCTACGCTGCAACGCGTGAAGGATTTGGAAGTATTATTGACCGAAGGAAGAAAATACGGAGGGTGCAGAGTCTTGGTGATGCAAACACCCGCCCAGCTAGATGAAATCAATGGATGTGATGTTGCGCAAGTCATCACCGACAATACCGACACCAAAATTGTTTTCCAGGAAGAGGATCTCATGATTGCTGACAGAATATCGCGTGCTTTTGGAGAAAGGGAAATTTGCGAACGACAAGAAGGAATATCCTATGGCGCGCACGAAACCCGCGATAGAGTATCTCTGTCTATGCAGAATTTTTCGACCATTTTCGCATCAATCGTAGATTAGTCTTGACCAATTTACGACAATGCTTAAAATAGTCATAAAGATAGGACAATATGCGAGAATTAAAAAGAATATACGAAGCAGTTTTTGAAGAGCACCTTGCGGAGAATCGGCAGATGCTTTTCTTAGTAGGACCTCGGCAGGTGGGAAAAACGACAACTAGTTTAGAGGTGTCCAAGCCTTATAAACATCATTTTTATTTCAATTGGGATATACAGAGTGATCGAATAAAAATTGTCGAAGGCCCTGATGCGATAGCTGAAGTGATGCAGTTCGATACATTAAGGAAAACTGTTCCTGTTGTCGTCTTTGACGAGTTGCACAAATATGGAAAATGGAAAACCTTTTTAAAGGGCTTCTTTGACAAGTATTCGAAGCGCGTCCACATCGTTGTTACAGGCAGCGCACGCTTGGACGTCTATAAGGCTGGTGGGGATAGTCTTATGGGTAGATATTTTTCCTATCGGCTTCATCCTCTTTCTGTGGCGGAGATTCTCGATCCAACATTAAAAAAGACAGAAATTTCAGATCCGAAAAAAATCACCGACGAACAGTTTTCCAATCTAGTTGCTTTTGGTGGTTTTCCAGAACCATTCCTCAAGAAAACCACGCAGTTTTATACGCGCTGGAAAAGAACGCGCACTCAACAACTATTTGAAGAAGATTTGCGCGATCTGACAAGAATTCAAGAGCTAGGTCAGATTCAGGTATTGGCTGAAGTTTTAAGGCAGCAGGTGGGTCAGTTAACGAGCTATACGGAGCTTTCCAAGAAAGTCAACGTGTCTATTGACACGATTCGACGCTGGCTGGAGACCTTGAAGTCATTTTACTACTGCTACACTTTGCAGCCTTGGTCGAAAAATGTCGTTCGGTCGCTATTGAAAGAACCCAAGGTTTATTTGTGGGATTGGTCTTGCACTGCCGATGTAGGAGCGCGTGCAGAGAATTTTATTGCTTCACACTTGCTGAAAGCTGTGCATTTTTGGACTGATAGAGGGTGGGGGGATTATGAACTTTATTATCTTCGTGACAAGGAAAAGCGTGAAGTCGACTTTCTTATTGTGAAGAATGGCAAACCTTGGTGTCTAGTGGAAGTGAAAAATTCTAGCAATGGTAGTCCCTCAAAATCGCTGTTTTATTTTCAGGAGACACTGGAGGTTGAATTTGCGTTTCAGGTAGCCTTAGATATGGATTACGTAGACCGCAGCTGCTTCGAATCTTCAAGACCACTCATTGTACCGGCAAAGACTTTCTTGTCCCAACTGGTATAGACTCAACTACTGCTTGTTCTAAACGGATGTTGATTGAAACTGGATTTGATAGAGTAATTCTTTAATTTTATAACAACTATGAGTTAATCGATAGTTAAAAATGAATAAATGGTTTATATCCGATACTCACTTTTGTCATAATAACATCATCCGCTATACCGGACGTCCTTTCCAATCTGTCGATGAGATGAACGCGAAGCTTATTGAAAATTGGAATGCTCTCGTTGAGCCACAAGACACAGTCTTCTTCCTAGGTGATTTTGGTTTGGGGACGACTGATTTTCTCGCAAATCTTTGCTCACAGCTATACGGTAATAAGATTTGCATCAGAGGCAATCACGATGATTCTCCCTCAAAGATGCATACGATCGGATTCTCTCTTGTTCTAGAATCTGCCTTCATCAAGATTGGCCGTCACCAAGTCGAACTTGTTCATATTCCAAGCCAGCCAGCACCTGCGCACTTTCAACTCCATGGCCATGTCCATGAAAAACGGCCTAACAAACTTATCGATCGTCAACTTAATCTTTCCGTTGAAGTTTGGGATTACAAGCCTGTTCCTGAAAAAGTGATTATCGCTCTGCTCGATCGTGCTGGGCCTCACACAAAAAATCTTGCTTAAACTCTCGGCAATAGGATATTTTAGACCATCTTTTAGGAGCGTAGCCATGGAACAACAAAAGACAAGTTTACAAGCACTTATTTGTTCATTAAATGCTTGTGAGTTGCAATCACTGATTTTGCAGTTATCAGAGAATGATGCATTGCTTTCTGATCGCATTATTGGAATTATTCGACATCTTTTTCCTGACATAAGGATCCCAAATGCTCCTCAATGGGATCCAAAAGAAATACTAGCGCAGGCTCATCGAATTCTTCATCCACGCAGTAAGTGTCAAAGTGATTACTATAAGATGGAAACAGCAGGAGATTCGTATGATGATCTTCTCTTATCTTTACAAGAAATGTTTCGAGTCAGTTCAAAGGTTGAAATGATTCAGATATTGCAAGGGCTCACGGAGTTGGTTGCTAAAGATCTCGACAGAATCATGGGCGATTGTGATGAAGGATTACCATGGCAAAGCGTAGCCAAACGTCTTGGAAAATATTGGTTTCAGTTAACCTCTTGTAAAGATCTAGTCGATGCAGATCATAGTTCCTTGTTTTCTTTTTTGTCTAAATGGGTCCCTCAGCTTGCAAGTTATGGTCTTGACCACCCTTTTTACCCATCCATTAAGGTTCTACAGAAGAGATGCTCCACAGCTTATATCCAGTAAAGTAAGGGAAGGATGTCCTAAAAGCTTGTCAGCGGATATTCTAACAGATATTTCCTCTCACACCCACGACAGCCGCTTCCTGTTTTCGTCGTGCAAAAGCGCGATGGAGTGATCATCAGCCAAAACTGGGGTCTGACATTCTTGTTGTCTACTAGAACTAGCATAATATTATCTTATGGAAAATGGAAACTTGATTTTTTCCCCTATACCTATAAGCCTTCTTTCTGGCTCATTCGAAAACACAAATCGCAGATAACGCGTTGCAGTATCACCCCAACCATCCATAGGCGTGGCTGCAATTTTAGCTTTCATGTAAAGCCTCTCTGAGGCCTCCAGTGGATGAATGCCTAAAGCCATTGACAATTGACCAAGGAGTCGGCATCCTTTGTTTTCGTGTTGACGATGTTGCTGAGGCCGCATCGTGTATTATCTGATTGCACGCTATTCCCGAGGAGCAAGACGCAGCAGATGGGCCCTTGCAGCTGGTCAAAATTTGACATTGCAGCAGTCAAACGATCTGTGATGTGTAGCGAAGGTTAGTAAAGGCATGATCTAGGCCTTAAACAACATACCAATAGGATGCATAAGCTCTGCCGTATCCGAGTGGCTATCTACCCTATCGCCTTTAACAGCTAAAAATTATGGTTGCGGGATAACAATGCTAAGCAACTGGAACCTGATAAACTTGAAGGTATCCTTGCAGGCTTTTAGCCAAATAAATCACGATAGCGTTTTAGAGCGCATCAAAAAGGTTTCTGATCGATCCGAAGCCACGCGCCAATCTCGCGCCGCTTGCTACATCGCCCTAACCCGCTTTCTTAGCAGGCGCATCGAGGGTATTATTAAACGCGCTGTAACGTGTCGAGAAGGTTCATTGTCCACTACCAAAACTTTCGGGGCAACTCGCAGCGTTGTAAAAAGTGAAGCGCTAACACCTGTTGAGTGGATGCGCCTGATTGACGCATTGACCAATAAGCGCGATGCTTTCATCGTGAAAATGCTTCTCCAAGGTGCCAAGTGGGTAAATGAGGTCCTTTCCCTTACAGTCGACAAAGTGGATTTTGATAAACGCCAAGCCTTCTTCAAGTAATCCAAATGAAGACCTTAGGGAACAAATAGGGGAAAGGACAAGTGGCCTTGTATTTCAAACTAGGAATGGTGAACCTATTAGACACAATCAGATCTACAGAGCAATGAAAAAAGCTGAGGTTGTAGTGGGGATCAAAAAGAATGTACACTCGCACACGATGCGCACAAGCTCAATCACGCATTACCGAAGCCAAGGCATTCTGGATTGTGAAATTTTGCGCTTAACGGGCCACGCTTCAACACAAATGATGAATCGTTATGATAAGACTTCACAAGCTGAAAATGCTTCTTGCATTGCCTTAGCTTAAGAAAGGAAGCGTGTCATCTGAAGTTTGCTTCTACAGAAAAAATGGATATTTGCATAATTTCGTTTACATCGTTTAATCTCGTTTCTAAATTTTTGTTATGAGAACATAACAGTATCTACGATTGAGCGCTTCATATCGATTTTTTCATTCTTTCTTTATCTAGTTGCAATGTTAACTTCTTCAGTTATGTTCAAATTAAAAATCATATCTATAATATAGATGCTGCTAAAGCCTAATTGCACTATTGCTAAAGTTAAAACTCCTCCTATTAATGCCGCTTTGAAGGTAAGTGCTAACCCAGAACTTATGCAAGCAGCAGGCAAGATGAGATGTGACACAGCTAGCGTTGTTACGGTAGAGGCGCATAAGGCCACCAAACTGAATTTTGTTGCCGC